>JBNLEI010000099.1:0-30857 GCA_050304855.1 Methylococcaceae bacterium | reverse complement strand
GCGCCATTTAAGATGCCAATGAGAATAGGGGTTTTATCTTCATAAACATGATTCCTTCTACAGAAAAAAAGCCAATCGCATAGCGGAATAGAGAAAAGAGGAGAGATGGTGTTCCGCCAGCTTATTAGCGGATTAAAATATAGCGATTCCTTCTTATAAAACCCTTAAGAATTTCATGTTTTTGTCTTTTACTAGGCGAAAAATCTACGAAATCACTATTGCTTCACAAAAACGACGAAACCGATTGCTCGGATAATCAGTTCAATACGGTAACGACCATACAAAACCTTATTGATAAACTAGCGTGTAAGCTGATTTGCCTAATCGGTTCGGTTGTCCGTTACTCAACTAAGCCATAAGCCAGACTGCTCTATGCTATATTGATTAGAAATTTGATTATAAAAACGGATCATTCGCTAAACGGGGGACGAAGTAGAAATGGGCTATCCAATCGTTAAAATAGCAATAATGACTCTGCTTATACTGGCGATAGTGGAACTATCGAAACGAAATTCGTTATTTGGCGCGTTAATCGCCTCGCTACCAGTCACCTCAATCATTGCAATGCTTTGGCTTTATGTTGACGAAAAAAATGTCGAGAAAGTCGCTGCTTTATCAAACAACATTTTTTGGTTGGTCATTCCCTCTTTAGTATTTTTTGTCTGTCTGCCGATTTTGCTAAAAAAAGGGATTCACTTTTATTTAAGCATGGGGCTTTCAATGTCGGTGACAGTCGGATGTTATTTTGCGATGATGACGGTGTTATCCCGTTATGGCGGTGAATGATAACAATCCAAGCGCTTTTTTATTCACCCGGAGTAATTTTCCAAATACGATGAAAAATGCAACAAAAAGGCTTGCCTGGCAAAAAGGGTTGGCGCTAATTTTACTTTTTCTTTATTCGGATGCCTTCGCGCACGGCGTAGACGCCAATACCGAGCGCTTTTTATTGGCGAATCAAGGCGTCGCCGTAGGACCTTTTTTGTATATCGGAGCCAAACATATGATGACCGGCTACGATCACTTGTTGTTTTTGGTGGGTGTAATTTTCTTTTTATTTCGTACCCGGGACGTCCTGATTTATGTCAGCTTGTTTACTCTAGGACATAGTTTGACGTTATTGTGCGGCGTATTAAACAACATCTCGGTCAACCCCTATATTATCGATGCTATTATCGGTCTCTCCATCGTCTATAAAGGTTTCGATAACCTAGGTGGTTATCACCGATTGCTTGGTTTTCAACCGAATACCAAAATTGCGGTTATGGTTTTCGGTTTGTTTCACGGCTTCGGTCTCGCTACCAAATTGCAGGATTTTTCGCTCCCGCAAGCCGAATTATGGAAAAATCTGCTGGCTTTCAACGTCGGGGTGGAACTTGGACAGTTCGTTGCTTTGTTGTTTATTTTGATAGCCCTCAATTTTTGGCGCAGGCACAAAAGCTTTTTTTCCTTTTCGACCGCCACGAATACCTTGCTGATGACCGGCGGCTTGGTTCTGTTCGGCTACCAAATGACAGGTTACTTTGTTAACGGATAACTGATGAATAATATCGAAACCCCCTCCGTTTCAGTCAAATCCCTCGTTTTTGCCAGTCTTTGTGCGGTGTTTTTAGCGCTCGTTATTCTAATAACCGCCGTACTACCGGCCGAATACGGTATCGATCCGACCGGATTGGGAAAAAAAATGGGATTAACGGCTTTGTCGCCAGCAGCGTCAAGTGAGGCTCAGACACTTGCCACCGTTATACCGCTTGATCCAGAGCAATCCGCTAAAGTTACTTGTCCGGATCAAACCGGGGATCAACCGAAATGGCAAGATTCCGTGAAAATTATTGTTCCGGCTGGGGACGGTTTGGAATATAAATTCTATCTGGCGAAAGGCGAATTGCTGGAATATACCTGGAACACCGACGGAGGTAAGTTGTATTTCGATTTCCATGGCGAACCGGCGGGTGATAAAACGGGTTATTTCAAAAGCTTTAAGGAAAGTACCGATAATCGTTCAAGCGGTTCATTGACGACTCCTTTCGAAGGTTCACACGGATGGTACTGGGAAAACAAGAGCCGTTCTCCCGTAACCGTTATTTTGAACACCAAAGGCACCTATCGGGTTTTAGGGTTGATGTAACGGGTTGGGGCGTTGTTTGCTTCGGGATTTAGAAAACCTCCCGATGTCGACGCCGAAATCCTGTTGTTTGGCGTAGTTCATCAAAGTTAAGAAGTTTTCTTTGTTTACAGGTGGACAGTGCAGGTTGATATTAGTTAATAAATCATCGAGATTTGAAGTATCGAACAGCATCGGCTCCTCTGTGACATAAGGCATCAGCACCTTGCCTGCGGATTTGTAGAAAAAAGATTCGATCGGATTCAACTGTGCAGGAATTTCGCTTACTGTTTTTGTCCCGTTAATATTTAACAGCTCCAGCATTGTTCCGATATAAAGATCATGCGGGGTTTCGTCCCGATTGACGAGATGGTAATTTTCTGCAGGATGATTTTGTATGCAAACTTGGTACATGACTTTGGCCGCATAATCGGCCGGTACAATGTTTAATCCGCTGTCCATGCGGTAGCAAAGCGAGGCGTCAAGCTGGAGCGGCGTTTCATAGCGTTGGTCGATGTCGGGAATCAGCTTCAGTTTGGTATAAAGCCAGAATGCGGCAAACCCGTAAAAGACATCAAATTTATTAATCATTCCAAGCGGCTCTTCAATCAAACGTCCGCAGATGGTTGACGGTCGGAAGCATCTGTACCGGATTCCGGTTTTTCTGGCAAATTTTCGGCTTAATACTTCCGCCTCCAGCTTGGATTGTTCGTACGGGTTTCTGAATTCCTGATCAAAATTGACGTAATCGGGCATAATTTGTCCCGAAGTTTTACCGCAGCAATAAGCCGAACTGACATAGCAAAACTCTGCAGTATTGAGTGATTTTACCAAGTTTAAAACGCGTTCGGTGCCCTTAACATTGGTTTCCCATAACAATTTTTTGACGTTTGGAGAATCTCTGAAATCCGTCATTGAGCCGATATGAAAAAACAGATCAATCGTTCCGGATTTGAGTTTTGTCATATTTTCGGGGGATATCGCCAGTGTTTTATCGTTAAAGTCCGTCTCTACATAATGAATACCTTGTAAAAGGAACGCCCGAATATTCTCAGAGTCCGGCAAATCAAGATAAGGGTGGCCGTCGTTAGGGAAAAAATCATGAATCCTTTCCTGCAAAGAGGTTCCTTTGGAGTTTCGACCCAGAATAAAAATGGTTAATAGATCAAGATTGTTTTGATATTGCTTGATGAACTCGAATAGCAGATTTCGTCCCAACAAGCCCGTGACACCAGTCATGACAATACGGATACTTTTCAAGGCCGCCTCCAGTGATGATGCCGATGTTGAGTCGTGTTTTTTGTCAGTCTATTTGATACGCGAGCTGTTTGCAAAATTGAATAGTAAGTTTAATAGCTTGCATTAGTTAAAAATGTTTCTTCGATGTACTATTCCAGAATACGGATGCTGTCTGGAAGATGAATCGGATTCGTGATAGTCGGGATAAAAAGATTCTCATTAGCTAAATTCCTTAATTACCTGTACAGTGGTCTTTTAGCGTAGCGGATCAGTTTTGACAAATATTGGCTGCGTATAGTCAATAATAAAAGGTGTTTTATGTCTTCGTTACGCGTTCGTTATCAGACTATTGAGTTTGGTGACACCGATATTCATGTTCGTACTTTGCGGGATAATCAACAATATTCAGATGCCGACGGTATTGCCGAAAAATTAGGCATATCATCGGCAACTTGGCCTTTGTTCGGAGTGATATGGGAGTCCAGCGAAATTCTTGCCCGCCTCATGTTTGACTTCGAGATCGAAGGCAAACGCGTGTTGGAGGTGGGGTGTGGGATCGCCTTGGCGAGTTTGGTTCTCAATCAAAGATTGGCGAACATTACCGCCACCGACTATCATCCTGAAGCCGAAAATTTTCTTGCCAAAAACGTCAAGCTCAATGAAGGCAAAAAAATTCCTTTTGTCCGGACAGGGTGGGGCGATCAGGACAGCGGGATGGGGGAATTTGATCTCGTGATCGGCAGTGACCTGCTCTACGAAACGGAACATGCCGAGTTGCTGTCCGGTTTTATTGATCAACATAGCAAACAGCGATGCGAGGTGATATTGGTCGATCCGGGACGCGGGCATCATGCCCGGTTTAGCAAAAAAATGGTAAATTTAGGCTATTCCCATAGCCAGTTTAAACCTGACGGCGCCAGTGATGAGAATCAAACCTTTATGGGACAGGTTCTGCGCTATCAGCGTTAACAATAATCGAAAGGTGAAAATGAAAAAGGTCTTCGGGCGCAGCAAAAGTAGCCGCGCCAGCCGGTTTATTGTGCGGATTGTTCGGCCAACCATTCGACCAATTCGTCTTCTTTGACGACACCCATATGACGAGTTTCCTTTTGATCGCGGCCGAAAAAATGTGTTACCGGCAGTTCGCCGCGCCAGCGCTTATTGACGTCGAAGTAGATTTTTTCCGGGAACTGCTCGGCAAATACCCAGGTTTGGGCTAGCTCAAGTCCGCTCCGTTTAAGCACGTCAATGACAATATCCTCTTCTAGAAACGAATCGGTTGCCACGGTAACCAGCTCCACGTCCGGGTATTGTTGCTGAAGCTTACCGAACATGGCTAGTTCTTTCATGCAATAACTGCAGTTTTCCGACCAAAAAACCAAGACGAACGGTTTATCTTTACGCTGATGTTTGATTTCTGTAAAGCTGCCTTTGATGAACGGATTGATAGTCAATGATTCCGCTTTCGCCGAACCGAAAGTCCACAGCGTAAAGCCAACCAGACAACATAGACGTAGCATTTTCATGACTTATAATCTCCGGGTTGCCAAAGTTTGTTGATGGCCGTCGTTTTCGGTCCACAATACCAGAAAACCCGTTTTGGTTTTGACAATGCGCGGGTGCGAGGCTCTCTTGCCGGGAGTCGAGATTTGTTCAGGTTGCGACCAGTGATTGCCTTTATCCGCTGATTGGGCGGAAAAAACCACCAATCCGTCTTCGCCCATCATGTCGAATACGGCAACGACACGACCGTCCGGGTGCGAGGCGATATCGGCATGTACTGCCGATTCGTCACCTAATTGCAGGGTTTCCGACCAATTTTTGCCATTATCGTCGGAAGACAGATAATGCACGCCAAGATGATCTGGATGACCGCTGCCGATGACTGCATGAATCCGTTTTTGTCCTGCCTGATATTGAAAGTCCAGACCTCCGCCGATATGGGGGCAACCTTCGAATTGCCAGTTGAAAGCGCCGACGTGGTTTAGACGTTGCCATTGTTGTTGAGGGTCGACTCGGCCGATCGACATGTCGGACGGTTGTTTGTCACGGTATAACACGAAAGCATTGTTTTCGGCATCGGTTTTAACGGTGTTCCAGCAACAAGAACAAGTCAGGCCGTCCAATAGGAGGTCGTTTTGCCAGCTGAGGCCGCCGTCTTCAGATCGGGCATAATATAAAGCTTGTGAAGCCGTAACCTCCGGGCGACCGTTACGGCTATCGAGCCAGACGGCGTGCATAGCATGGCTGTCAGCTGCTAAATCGAAATAGCCATGCGGGCCTTGTTCCCAATCCGGCGGAGCCGGCGCAGTTTGCCACGTTTGGCCGCCGTCGGAAGAACGGGCAGCCATCATCGGGCCGGCATTGAAACGGACTCCCTCGACATATTGCATCCAGGTGACGACGATGTTGCCACCTTGTGCGGTAATTTGAGCGTCTTTGCCACGTTCCATGTTAACCGGCAGGTTGCGTTTACCTAAGATTTTAACGGCACTGGACCAACTGTTGCCCTCATCGTCGGAAAATTGGTGCCATAAGGTTTTGTGTCCTTGGTAATGGTGGCCGGTCAACAGATGCAAGCGATCATTGCTGGCAACGATATCAACGCTGATGATACCTTCCGGTAGCGAGTGGCGGTGTCCTTTGTTTGTTTGCGCTTGCGCGTTTTTTGTTTCCTGTTCCAGTAGATAATTGACGACGTCTGCGCTGTTTTTACTTGAACAGGCAGTGTTTAGGCCGATCAACAAAGCCGGCAATAGGATTATTTGTTTTTTCATCGCGATATTCTTCTAATTGCGGTTTGCCTATAACGACGAAAGCTCCCTTGCTTAGACAAGGAAGCTTTGCCGGGACAAAATCAGGTTTCGATTAAATATCCAGACCAATATTGGCAAAGTAGGTTCGTTGTGGATAAGGATGGTGATCATAGTAATCCTCATCCAACAGGTTGTCGATACCAACCGAGAACCTCGCCTTTATGCCGTTGCCAATGTCCATTTTGTAGGCGGATTTGACGTTTACCAGAACATATTCATCGGAAGCACCGTAGACGTGGTCGTAAGTATCGCTATTATCGGGGTTTACATGCTGTTTGCTGCGATACTGCAACGCAACAATATTGTCCCAACCCGGCATTGTATGATAAGTCAGCGTTGCATTAGCGCGCCACTGAGGGATTCTCACCCATTCTTTATCAACCAGCTCGGGGTTGTTGGAATCTTCCTTGATTTCCTTGTTTAGCCAAGTACCGTTAACGGAGAGCCCGATCGGCAAGTCCATAATGTAATCCTGCTGATAAATCGCCTCGATGCCGATCGTTTCGGTTTTGTCGATACCGCGGGTTCTGTTGCTGGTGCCTCCACCATTTAATAAGGTGGTGGTGTTCATGATTTCGTTTTCGATTTCATTAAAGAAAAACGAAACGCTGGCGTAGCCCTGGTCCAGCTCGTAACGAATATTGAAGTCATGAAAATAGCCGGATTCCGGTCCCAGGGTCGGGTCGGAGATGTTGGACGCATTGGTGTTGTTAGAACTGTCGAACAACTCTTCGGCGACCGGGAAACGGTAAGCTTTACTGAATGAATAGCGGAAGCTGAGGTCGTTGGTCGGTGTAAAAGCCAAAGAGGCTTTAGGCGAAATTCTGGAGGCGTCTCTGTCTTCTAAAATCTGTGTCCCTGTACAGCCAGAACAGTCGTTTAAATGGCCTCGCGATGTCGACCAGTGGTCATAGCGTAAGCCGGCCATGATATTCCAGTGTTCGATGAAGTCCCAATCCGCCTGCATGAATGCGCTGTGGCTCTGGGTTGAGCCGCCGTCGGCATCCCTTAAGGTCTCGCGGTAATCCGCTTCAACATTGCTAGAGTTGTATTGGTCAATGTCCAAAAACGAATGGTTATATTGATAGCCGGCCATGAATCCCAGATCGTCGCGGCCGAACAGATTTTGCGTAGCCAGTTTGAGGCTATAGTCCACCCACCAGACTTCGATGTCCGTGATACGACCGGATTTATCGGTCGCATAGCGTGGATCGTCTTTGCTGCGTCTGTTTTCGTAAGTGGTATCTTTGAATGCATCGAAATAACTGGCGGTGGTGTCGATGTCCCAATCTTCAGTCAGTTTGCCTGACAGATTGAAACCGTATGCTAGAGTTTTTCTTTCATTTTCGCTGCCGGAGAGATTGGGCCAGCCGAACGAGGTCGGGTTCGCCGTAAATTGTTGACCGTTTTGGTTAACCGTGTTGGTTGGTACTCCCCAATAGGGGTCGCCGTTACCGTCTTCAAGATAGGTTCTGCCTTGGCTGAGTCTTTCGGTATCTTCGAAGGCGATGGTGAATAATCCTCTCAAATCGGGGTTGAAGTCGTATCCGACTTTCAATTCGTATAAGTCGGTGATGTTTTCATTGATGCCGAAGTCGCCGGATACCATGCTGGGCGTACCGGTTATCGTCTTGGTAGGATAACCGCCGGTAACCGTGGTTCCGCCGACGCCGGCAGTTGGAGTGCTGACGGCAAAAGACTGCGCTTGCCCCTCGTTTTCCAAATGATTGTAAAAACCGTAGATGGTGAAATCACCGAAACGGTTACCGGCCGAGATAAATTCCTTGTGTCCCGTCAATACTTCTTCCTGACCAAAACGATGTGATTCCTGAATGATACCGGTCACGTCCATACTCATTTCGAATTCTTCCGGCAGGCGGGTTTTTAAGTCGAATGTGCCGCCGAAGGCTCCTCTGTGTTCCGCCGAATAGGGGCCGTAAAAAACCGTGGTGGAATCGATAGCGTTCGGTGCGATCAGATTCCATTTCGGCGCGCCGTTCCATTTGGTTTGCACAGGGTTATGCAACGGCAGGCCGTCTACATACATATTGAAATGGTTAGTCTGGAAATTGGTCGATCCCCGAATCGCCGTTACACCGTTGGTATCGCCGTAAAAACGCCTTCTGACCTGAACGCTGGGTGCCATTCTGATAGCGTCTTCGGCACTGGTCAGGTTGGTTTTGTCGATATCCTCCTTGGTGACTTCAAAACTGGGAGTCGCGATAGTAGTGTTAGGAAACATTTTATGGGCGGTGGTAATAATCATATCCTCGCCGCGATGGATTTCTCCCTCATGTTCGGCCATGACCGCAATGCTTGGTAACATGCCGGTAAAGAGCAATAGATGTTTATAACTCATGAATATATGCCTATTATTGTAAGTTTTTAATTACATTACGGTTTTGTGTGGGCATAATAATCAGCATGTTTCACGCCATATTTGTTATTTCTTTAATTACAATGAGATATGGATTTAATAATGATTTTTATCAATAATTTATGTGAAATCACATAGCTAATGTGAGTCAAATAGCATAGTTTAATTGTATAAGGTGCAAATACACTCGGATGGGGTGGCCTGGAGTCTAGCTGAAAAGGCGTGTTAGATGACCAATACAATCGATTGGGAAGATTTGAAAAGCGGATCGGAAACGCGTTTTAAAGCGTTCAGTATTATATTTCCGCGCAATGAAACGGGCGGGCCGTGAGGTTAATTATTCCAACCCCAGTTTCTTTAACCGGTAACGTAGCGAACGAAAGGTCAGGCCAAGCTGTTTGGCCGTCGCTGTTTTGTTCCAGCGGTTTTCTTCCAAAGCGGTTGTTAGAGCCTGTTTTTCGATGTTTTCCAGATACTCTTCCAGCGATTGTTTGGTTGGATTGAAGTCTTCGGCGGCAGCCAGCTCCGTGCCGACGGACAGATTGAGGTCTTCCTGCTCGATACTGGTCCCATCATACAGGGCCAGAGCGCGCTCAAGGATATTTTCCAGTTCGCGCACGTTGCCCGGAAAGTAATATTGTTTCAGGGCGTTCAACGCGGCTGGGGAAATCCGAGGTTGAGGCAAGTCATTGGCTTTAGCCAATTTGGTCAGCAAAAATTCGGTGATTTGTGGGATATCGCCGGCCCTGGCTCTCAAAGGCGGCAGATTGAGTTCTATGACATTGAGGCGATAGTAAAGGTCTTGCCGAAAGTTGCCTTGCTGCACCATTTTGCCTAGATCTTTATGAGTGGCGCTGAGTATTCTGACATTGACGGCAATTTCGCTCTGTTCGCCGACCGGGCGGATTTTCTTCTCCTGAATGGCACGTAACAATTTGACCTGCAACGACAAAGGTAAGTCGGCGACTTCGTCGAGAAACAGGGTGCCGCCGTCCGCCGCCTGAAACAGGCCTTTTTTGTCACTGACCGCGCCGGTAAAACTGCCTTTTTTATGACCGAAAAACTCGCTTTCCATCAATTCATGCGGAATTGCGCCGCAGTTGACGGCAACAAATTGAAATTCGCTCTTCGGGCTTTGCTGGTGGATCAGTCTGGCCACCAATTCCTTACCCGAGCCGGATTCGCCGCTGATATAAACCGGTGCCTGGCTGCGGGCGACTTTTTCGATTTTGGAACGGATTTGCCGCATCAACTCGGAATCGCCCAACAAGATATTGCGGGTTCGGCGTTCTTTGTTTTTTTGTTGCGGGTTGGATAGCTGCAATGCGTTGCCGACCAATTGCCTTAACGCTACTAAATCCACAGGTTTGGACAGAAAATCGAAAGCGCCTTTTTTCATCGCTTTGACGGCCGTGTCCATATTGCCGTGAGCGGTTATGACCGCGCATGGCATGCGCAGTCCGTTGGATTGGATATAGTCAACCAAATCCAGGCCGTCGCCGTCCGGCAGGCGCATGTCGGTTAAGCAAAGATCGAAATGCTGTTTCTTCAGTAATTGCCGGGCGCTCTCGATATCGGCTGCCGAGACGGTATCGATATCCATTCTATTCAGTGTGATTTCCAGCAATTCCCTGATATCGGGTTCGTCGTCAACAATCAGGGTGACGGGCATCTTCATATTTCAATAATCGCTTTTTCGGCATTGGGTAAACATAGCGTAAAACAACTTTTGTTGTCAGTAAAAGCATAGCTTAATTTTGCCTGGTTCAGTTCGGCAAGTTCGCGGGAAATGTATAATCCGAGGCCGGTGCCGCTGCTCGACGTGGTGAAAAAAGGCTCGAACAGGTGTTGGCGGTTCTCGGTGTCAATACCGGGGCCGTTATCGATCACATGGATGCAGGGGAGGTCCTTATCGAATTCCACCTTTAATATGATGTTTTCGTTTTCTTTACAACCGTATTTCAGTGCGTTGGCACACAGGTTGTTCAGGATCTGCTTAAGGTGACCGATATCCATCAGAGCCGAGAGCTGATGGTCGTTGAAGACCACGCTAATGCAGTCTTTACGGTAGTTTTGTTCGGCAATCATCGTATCGACAAAATCGGGAATCCAGCTGTCCAGGACAATTTTTTCTTTTTTTGAGGGGCTTCTGCGCGACAGTTTAAGAATGTCCTCGATAATGTTGTTAACCCGTTTGCTATGATTTTGGATGATTTCGGTCAATCGTTTGTCTTGAGGCGTTAGTTCCGGAGCTTCCGATAACAGTTGTCCCGCATGGCTGATCGCTCCGAGCGGATTGCGGATTTCGTGGGCGATGCTGGCGGTCAGGCGGCCTAGCGAGGCGAGCTTGTTTTGTTGCAGGCGTTGATTATACAACGCGATGTCTTCCAAAATGATCATGAACAGCACTTCGTTTTGTATCTTCAACGGAGAAAAACGGGCTTGAATCTCGTTGCCGTTAGCTAATTGCAGGATGGCGAAATCCTGGCTTGAATCATTTTTCCAAAGTTCCAAAGCCAGTGGTAATTGGGCTGAAATATCTTCCAAGCTGGTCGGCAGTTGTGTCAGATTCAACAGTCTCAAAGAGGCTTCGTTGGACATTTGCACCTGCCGCCGCTGGTTGCAAATGATGATGCCGCTCTGTAAATGTTGAATGATGTAGCGGTTAAGTTCTTCTAGTTTGGAAATGGTTTGCTGGCGTTCGCTGGCCAACAGTTCCGACTGCTCGGTACGCCGCGCCATGACATAGGACAGATAGGCGATAGTAAAAAAAGATGCGCCGAGCATGCCGGAATAGGTCAGCGCTGAGCTGGGAATGTCGTCCGAACGCATTGCGTATAATTGTTCCGCCAGTACCGCAAGGCTGGCTAGAGCCGCAAACAACATGGCGCAACGTCCGCCGATTAGCAATCCTCCGGCGGCGATTGAAATGGCCAACAATATACCGATTCCGCTGTTAACGCCGCCGCAGGCATGCATTAGCAGTGTGATGAATAGAATATCGGTAAAAATCAGTACCTGAGCCTGACTGACATAACTGCTTAGACGCCAGAAAATAAAAGGCATGGAAAGCAGCGTCACTGCCAGATACAACAGACTAGCGACGACATACAGTTGTTTATCGCTCGTGCCTAGAACCGAAGGGCCGAATGGGCTGAAAAATAAGATGACGAACAAGTTGGCAACGATAAAGCGATAAATAAAGAAAGTCTTTAGCAGCAGCCAAGCTTGGTTGACGGGAATGCCGTAATTTCTGGAAAACGGGCAGGGATAAATGGTATTGGCTTGATCAGGCGGCATAAAGCATCTTGTATTCTCAACGGTGAGCTAGAATAATAGCACTTTGGATAATGTGGCTAAAACCGTATCGAACTGGAGTTTTAAATGAATATTCACGAATATCAGGCTAAGCAGTTATTTAGAGACTACGGAATTCCGGTGCCTGACGGGAAATTTGCCACGACTGCTTTTGAGGCTAAAAGTATTGCGGCCGGTTTGCCCGGTCAAAAATGGATCGTGAAAGCGCAGATACATGCAGGAGCCAGAGGTAAGGCCGGTGGCGTTAAGTTTGCAGAATCGGCGGCCGAAGCCGGACAGCTTGCCGAACAAATGCTTGGAACACGTTTAGCGACAGTGCAGACGACAGCTGACGGTTTGCCTGTGGAATCGGTTATGGTCGAAGAGGTCAATCCGATTAAACGGGAATTTTATCTGAGCCTGTTGGTGGACAGGGCCAGCGAAAGGGTGATGTTCGTGGCTTCCGCTGCCGGTGGTATGGATATTGAAGAGGTAGCAAAGGAAACGCCGGAAAAAATCGTCAGCAGCCGCGTGCATCCTGCAGCGGGACTGCAATCCTATCAATGCCGGAGGATTGCAAAAGTATTAGGTTTGCAGGGTGAACAAGGCAAAGCGCTCGGCAAAATCATGCAGGGGATGTATCGTCTATTTATGGATAAGGACGCGAGCCAGATCGAAATTAATCCACTGGTCGAGACCGAAACCGGAGCGGTTTTGGCGCTCGATGCCAAAATCAATTTCGACGACAATGCAGTCGCTGCCCATCCCGATATTTTCGAACTCAGGGACGAGCGCCAGGAAGATGAAAAGGAATGTAAGGCAAAACGGTTCGATCTCAATTACGTGACTTTGGAAGGCAATATCGGTTGTATGGTCAACGGTGCAGGCTTGGCGATGGCAACAATGGATCTGGTCAAATTCAAGGGCGGGTCGCCCGCTAACTTTCTCGATGTCGGAGGAGGAACCAATGCCGAAAAAGTTGCGGAGGCGTTCAAGCTGATATTATCCGACACTAACGTTAAGGCCGTTTTGGTCAATATTTTCGGCGGTATTGTACAATGCGATGTCATTGCGCAAGGTATTCTGGCCGCTGTGCGCGAAATCGATCTTAACGTGCCGGTTGTGGTCAGGTTGGAAGGGACTAATGCCGAACGCGGGTTAGCATTGTTAAACGAATCCGGACTGGGATTGGTTACGGCCGAGGATTTGAATCATGCTGCGGAACAGGTGGTGGCGCTGGCAGGAGGAAACGCATGAGCATTTTAGTCAATAAAGAGACCAAACTGATCTGTCAGGGGTTTACCGGCAAACAAGGGACTTTTCATTCTGAGCAAACATTGGCTTATGGTACCCGATTAGTCGGGGGCGTGACTCCCGGCCGGGGGGGACAGAACCATTTGGGTGTACCGGTGTTCGATACGGTTCAGGAAGCTGTTGCCGAAACGGGAGCCAACGCCAGCGTGATTTATGTCCCGCCGTTTTTCGCGGCGGATGCGATTCTGGAAGCGGTGGACGCAGGGATCGAATTGATCGTTTGCATCACCGAAGGCATTCCGGTACTGCACATGTTGAAAGTTAAAGCGGCCATGGTCGGGACTGATTCCTTATTAGTTGGCCCAAATTGCCCCGGCGTGATTACTCCGGGCGAATGCAAAATAGGCATTATGCCGGGACATATTCATCAACCGGGAAAAATCGGCATCGTTTCCCGTTCCGGTACGTTGACATATGAAGCGGTGCATCAAACGACTACGCAGGGGTTGGGTCAAAGCACTTGCGTCGGTATCGGCGGAGATCCGATACACGGTATGAACTTCATCGATGTGCTGAGCCGTTTTCAAGAGGACGAACAGACGGAGGGCATTATTATGGTCGGCGAAATCGGCGGCAGCGAAGAAGAAGAGGCGGCGGAATTTATTAAGTCCAGTGTGACCAAACCAGTGGTGTCATACATCACCGGCCGAACGGCTCCTCCCGGTAAAAGAATGGGCCATGCCGGCGCTATCGTTACCGGCGGAAAAGGCACCGCGGAAGGCAAAGTGGCGGCTTTGCGGGCGGCCGGCGTTGAGGTGGTTGATTCGCCGGCAGACCTCGGTACGGCGATGATGGATTATTTGTGAGCATTATCCGGCGCCGAGCCTTTGTAAACCGGTAGATTCCCTATCAATCAAAAAGCGAATTTAAATGTCGTTAAAAATTGCTTTAGCCCAAATTAATCTGACTGTCGGCAATATCAACAGTAACAGGGACAAAATCGTGCGGACCGCCATAGAGGCTCGGGACCGGCTGGAAGCCGATATCGTGCTGTTTCCTGAACTCAGCATCACTGCCTATCCTCCGGAAGATTTGCTGTTTCGGCAGGATTTTATTCGCCACGCTTTTCAAGCGGTGGACGAAATTGCCAAAACCGTGACAGGGATCGATATCGTATTGGGTTTTCCGGAAAAAGACGGCGATCGGCTATATAACAGTGCCGCGGTCTTACGTGACGGTAAAGTACTAAGGATTTATCGGAAAAAGGAACTGCCCAATTATGGGGTGTTCGATGAGCACCGCTATTTCTCAACGGGTGACGAAGTCTGTTTATTTGCCGCCAAGGGACATATTCTAGGGCTGACCATTTGCGAGGATATTTGGCTTAACGACACGATAGCCAGAAATAAGCAGGCCGGTGCGGAAATAGTTTTAACCCTGAATGCCTCGCCATTTCATGCAGGCAAGATTCACGAACGAGAATTGGTCGTCTGTCGGCAGGCCAAGGAGGCCAAGATTCCGTCGGTTTATGTCAACTTGGTCGGCGGCCAGGACGAATTGGTGTTCGATGGCGCTTCGTTTGCGGTCAATGCCCAAGGAGAAGTGATATTTCGAGCGGCTGAGTTTGCCGAACAGCTCAGCGTGGTCGAATTTGTCGATAGCGAACCGATCAAAAGCGAGTGTGCACCGCTCTACACGGTTATATCCAGCGAATACAAAGCGTTGGTAATGGGGGTTAGGGACTATGTTCGGAAGAACGGTTTCGACGGTGCCATTTTAGGATTATCCGGCGGTATCGATTCGGCTTTGGTGCTTGCTATTGCAGTCGACGCATTGGGTTCTGATAAGGTCGAGGCTGTATTAATGCCATCTCGTTTTACCCAGGATATGAGCATCGAAGATGCTGTATTGGAGGCCAAAGCTTTGGGCGTGAAACATCATATCATTCCCATCGAACCGGCCGTGACGGCGTTTGGCGAAATGCTGGCCGACGTGTTCGCCGGTTCGCAGCGCGATACCACGGAGGAAAACATCCAAGCACGTTCGCGCGGAATCGTTTTGATGGCGATGTCGAACAAACAGGGAAAACTGCTGCTTACAACCGGTAACAAGATCGAAATGAGCGTCGGTTACGCCACTTTGTATGGTGATATGGCCGGCGGTTTTGCGCCGATTAAAGATGTGCCGAAACTTCTGGTCTATAAACTTGCCAAATATCGCAACAGTCTGTCGCCGGCACCTGTGATACCGGAGCGGGTTATTAGTCGACCGCCTTCTGCCGAATTGGCTCCGGATCAGATTGACGAGGATTCTCTGCCGCCTTATTCCGCATTGGATCCGATCCTTGAGATGTATGTCGAGCAGGACAAGTCGGTGCAGGAAATTATTGAAGCGGGATTCAGTCCGGAAGACGTGCACCGCGCGGTGACGTTGGTCGATAGAAACGAGTATAAGCGCAGACAAGCGCCGCCCGGCATTAGAATCACTCCGAGAGCGTTCGGTCGCGATCGGCGATATCCGATTTCTTCTGGTTACCGGGGAAGCCACGAATTTAAATAATACAGGGTTAAACGTACCGGCTTTATTGACCCCATTCGATTGCAGCGAAGCTGCCTGGAAAATACATGTTAATTTCTGTTGAACTGATCGGCTTTGCAGCTGCCACATTGACGACCGCTTCTTTCCTGCCGCAGGCAATTTTGACTATTAAAACGCGCGACACGAAATCTTTGTCACTGGGGATGTACAGCGCTTTTACCTTAGGCGTATTGCTCTGGCTGGTATACGGTATGCAGGTGTCGGATAGGGCGATTATTTTTGCCAATGCTATCACTTTTTTACTGGCGGCTTCTATTCTGAGCTTTAAAATATATAACACTTTTATCAGGGGTGATTAAGAATTGTCCGAAAATCGGTCTTGCGGAGTCGGTAACCCGACCCAATCGGATAGCGGATGTTTTTCACTGACCGCCGATTGATTTCAATCATAATGTTTCGGGAAATTTTCCCGGAATAGTCCAAACGGTTTGCTAACCGGGTTCACGGGACTTAAAATCTTCAAGCGTTACGAAATTCGGACGACTGTTTCGGTGTTGACGAGTTTCGGGAGCATTTTACGGTTTTGTCGTCAATTCAAAAACCGCCCAGGAAATACCCCTCAATCCGTTCATAGCCTAACCCCTTTGACAAAATGAGTTTACGTTTTCAGATCACTTATAGGGTGTTAATGTTTTCGCTCTGTATCATGGTATTGGGCGGCGCCGTCGCTGTTTGGCAGGCGCGCAACGCCGTCAACGACGAAGTCGAATCGTCCATCAATCTGGCTCTGCAGCTGTTCAAGCTGGGATTTTCAGCGGCACCTCTTCCTGATGTTGATGAAAACGACTGGATTTATCGTTTGAGTGCGTTAAAACAGACCCGTCATCTGAACATCCAGGTGAGAAAACCTTCAGGCCGGTTAATCGATATTGCCGACAACGGTGCAACCGAAGAAAGGGAAGATTTACCGCCGCGGTGGTTCGTCGGCCTGGTCAGCAGCGATTACCGAAAGGCGGAACATCAAATCCGCTCGGTCGACGGCAAACTTTATACGTTGATCATTCAAGCCAATCCGCTGGATGAAATTACCGAAGTTTGGCAGGAGACGATTGCTTTTTTCTTGACGATTTGTGCGTTGGTTTTATTGACGTTTTTGGCCGTCCATCTGGTATTCAATAAAACGCTGCAGGCGATCGATACGATTGTCCGTTCGCTGCAATTGATCGAAACCGGCGAGTATCGTAAAAAATTGCCGGATTTTTCCACGTTGGAATATGACAGTATCGCCAGGGCGATTAACCATATGACCGATGTGCTGGAGAAAACCCGACAACAAAATCGAGCGTTGACCCAGCACTCATTGCAAATACAGGAAGAAGAGAGGCAACGACTTTCCCAGGAGCTGCACGACGAGCTCGGTCAATCGCTGACTGCAGTTAAAGTGATGGCGGCGACTGCTGCTCACCGGGATGCCGACAGGCCCAAAATCATGCAATCCATCACCGGGATTTGCGATCATTTGATGTTGGTGGTGAGAACGATGATGCAGCAACTGCATCCATTGATGCTGACAGAACTAGGCTTAAAAGCGACGCTTGAAGACTTAGTTACGCACTGGAACGGGCGAAATCCGGCGCTATCGATCGAGTTGCATTGCGACGATGCAGTCGATCGACTCGACAACAAAATCGCCATCCAGATTTTTCGCGTGATTCAGGAATGTCTGACTAACATCAACCGGCATGCCGATGCCAACCGAGTGACTATTTCGTTAAACATCGACCCCGAAAAAGACGATTCGTTGTCGGTGCAGATTAATGACGATGGCCAGGGTTGCAATCTCGGTCATATTGCTAGTGGTTTCGGTTTGCTGGGTATGCGGGAAAGAATCCGCTCGTTGGACGGCGAGTTCACTGTGTACTCCCTTCCCGGCGAAGGAATGACAGTCAACGCGATGATTCCGATATGATGACACGGCGGAAAACCAAGATCTTGTTGGTTGACGATCATGCCGTGGTTAGGGCTGGATTTAAACTATTGTTGTCCTCGGTACCGGGTATGGAGGTGTGCGGCGAAGCCGACCGCGGAGAGAAAGCCATTCAGCTGTATCAAGCCTTGCAGCCCGATATCGTCGTGATAGATTTATCGATGCCGGGTATCGGCGGACTGGAAACCATCCGCAGAATCGCGCAACGAAATGAGGAGGCCAATATTTTAGTGTTCAGCGTCCATCATGAGCAGGTGTACGTCAATCGGGCCTTATCGTCGGGCGCCAAAGGCTATATCACAAAAAACAGCGCCCCGGAAATATTGCCGCAGGCTATCACCAGTATTCTAAGCGGGCGACGTTATATCGAAGAAGGATTGTTGAAAGAATCCGTCGCGCAGGATTATCAGGCGATCATCAATACCTTTTCGGCGCGCGAATTCGACATTTTCAGATTACTGGTTAAAGGACACACGATACATCACATTGCCGATGAACTTTGTCTCGGTTATAAAACGGTGGCTAATTATGCCACGCAAATTAAGAAAAAACTCAATGCCGGTAGCGTGGCAGAATTGATGCAGATTGCGCTGTCGTTAAATATCAACATCACTCCCGAGCCATAGCCACAAGACGGTTTACGGACATGCATTACCGCAAAATGTGTAGCCGTTCTCAGGTTCGGCGGGGTGTCATCGTATTTTCATGAAACCGTTACGGTGTTGTCATAAAGAGTTGCTATGGTTGCAGCCATGAAAACTGCGGAGAACACCTGATGACTCTTCACTACCGTACCGTCTGGATTTCCGATACGCATCTGGGCACTAAGGGCTGTAAAGCCGAGTATTTGCGCGATTTTCTCGATCATGTGCAATGCGATACCTTGTATTTGGTCGGTGATATTATCGATTTATGGAGCTGGAACGTAAAGTCCGGATTTTACTGGCCCATCTTACACAGCGATATTGTTCAGCGTGTCATCAACAAGGCCAAACAAGGGACGCGGGTGGTTTATATTCCAGGCAATCATGACGAGCAGTTCAGAAAACACGCCGGTATGTTGTTCAACGGTATCGAAATCCGCTTAAACGCCATCCACAAGACTGAAGACGGACGCCGTTTTTTGGTGATGCACGGCGATGAGTTCGATAGTATCGTTTGCCATAATCGCAACCTGGCTTATATCGGCGGAGAGGCTTACGAACTGTTGCTGGCGGTTAACCGATGGTTTAACAATATTCGTAAGCTGTTGGGATTCCAGTATTGGTCGTTGTCGGCGTATTTAAAACACAAGGTAAAAAATATCGTCCAGTTCATGAACAACTATCAGCATGTGTTAAGTCTGGAAGCGCATAAGCAGAAGGTAGACGGGGTGATTTGCGGTCACATCCATCATGCCGATATTTCGGAAATGGAATTCGGTAAAATATATTGCAATACTGGTGATTGGGTGGAAAGTTGCACCGCATTGGTCGAAGATGAAAACGGAGATTTGTCGATCATTCGATGGCTGGAGGATAGCTATAAGTTGCTCGATGTCGCCGAAGAAGAGAGTGCGGAAAAACTGGCTAAAGCAGCCTGACCACCATGCTGAAAAAATCTCTGTTGATGACGCTTGGCGTTATTATTTTCGTGATCGGCATGATTCTGTTTCCGCTGCCGGTTCCGTTCGGTTTGCCGACTATGATTGTCGGTTTGGCGATCATGTTTAAGGCGTCCAATAAAGTTAAGCGTCGGGTAATCCGTTGGTCTGATAAAAACCATCACACCCGCAAAGCCTGGCAGAAAGTCAGGGATTACCGCCGGAGTAAAAAAACCTCTACTTCGACCTGAATGCGTATTTGAAATTATGGTTTGAGCGTAGGATGTCCGAGGAATTGCTTTCGGCTCAGGTCGATTTCGGCTACCAGCGGCAAGTGATCGGAAGCGATTTTGCTGAGGTCGGTCACGTAGGTTTGCAGCGAAATCAGTCTAGTCGCCGGCTGAACCCATATTCTGTCCAGTCTCAGCAGCGGTCGATGGGCGGGAAATGTGGCTGGAGCCGGAACAGAGCTAAATCGTTGTTTCAACTCTCGAATGGGGCGACTCCCAAAGAACCATTCGTTAAAATCGCCTAGCAGGACAATGATATCCGCTGATTTTATATCCAGTTCGGATAGGATGTTGTTAATCTGCTGCCGTCGTTCGCTGAAGGCTAAACCTAAATGCGTCGCCATTACGGCAATCTTGAGCCGGTCCACCTCGAGTTCGATATCGATAATTCCTCGAGGCTCGCGGTTCGGTACACTGATATCGATTCGCTTAATTTTTGCCGGCTCAAATCGGGACAGCAAGGCATTGCCGTAAAAACCGTTTTTCTCTTCCAACGTGAACCCTTTTATGGCATCCGCCTGAGTGACCTGCTCCAAGTGTTCCAAAACATTCGCAGAGTGGTGTTCGGGGGCGACGGAAACTTCCTGCAGGGCGACTAGATCGGCGTCAATTTCTTGTAGCAATTTGGCGATTCGAACAGGGGACTCGATGCCGTCCCGACCAACGCAGCGATGGATGTTATAAGTGGCGACCCGAAGATGCATTAGAATCTATTGTGGGTCTTGACGGTATTAGAAGGCTTGCGGCGTAACCATACTAAAAAGCCAACCAAGACGGAACAAGTCAGAACCGTGACACTTAATAAGGCGATAAAATTATCCGATGCAGGACGGCCCGATGCGTAGGCTATCCAGTTGCCGATAAGAACGATAACGACGACGCCGGGAATCAGTCCGATAAAACTCCCGAGTGCAAAGTCTCGAAGCCGAATCTCGGATACCCCAGCGATCATGTTGATCAGTGAAAAAGAGGCAACCGGGAAAATGCGTAAGGTGATGACCGCTTTGATGCCCGATTCGGAGAGCGTAT
This sequence comes from Methylococcaceae bacterium, assembly GCA_050304855.1. GTDB lineage: Bacteria > Pseudomonadota > Gammaproteobacteria > Methylococcales > Methylomonadaceae > Methylomarinum. The sequence goes on along the minus strand of JBNLEI010000099.1, from coordinate 10,344 downwards.
GGCTGAGTCGGTTAAGTAAGTTGCCGGCAAACTTTCTGACTACTCTCCGTCCCAGTTTGCGACAGATAATAAACATAGAGATTGCGCTGAACTCGGCTCCTATTAGCGAGTAAACGATGGCTTGCCAAGGGCCGAATATGACGACAGTTGCAATGATCAACAATGTGATTGGAAAGGAAATCAGTCCTGCAAGCATGTAGACTAGGGGAATGACGATCGGCGCATAGGAAGTGTGTTTGAGCCATGCCATAGCATTTTTCACTTCTACTAAGTCGATATGGCTGGCCAAGGAAGTCCAGTACATCAATGCAAATAGACACAGGGCGCCGATTATCAGCAAGTTGATTTGCAACAGATGGCGGGAAGCATGAAGTTGCTGCTGGGGACTGATGAAATAATTGAACAGTTCTTTTGGCTCTATCGGTTTTTCAGGGTCTAGTAATTCGGATTCAGGCACCCATTGATCGACCTCCTCCGGTATTTTTCCCTGTAGCGGTACTAAAGTCCGTTCTCCCTTGCGTAATGACTCGATCGCTTTAATGACCGAATTATGCTGAGTTGCGCTATGAGCAATATCATCGCTCTTCACGCCCAAGTGTTCGGCAAGTAAACGATGACGGAAAGCAGTGATCGCATTCGCAGTGGATGATTTTCTGGTGGTCGCAATGACGAGGTCGCATTCCGAATCAAGTCCAAGCGACCGGTTACTCAGGTTGGAAGAACCTACGCGGGCAAAACAGTCGTCGATCAGCATAACCTTCGCGTGCACCATCAAGTCGACAGATGGAGAAAGAGCGATTTGCGGGTAATAAATTTTCAAGCGGCTGTGGAGATCCGCTTGACGTAGTTTATTCAGTATCCTACCGCGTAATACGTCCATGGTATGCTGTTCCAGCCATCCCCCCGTTTTTTTAGGCTGAATGATGACGATTTCGGGGCCGTAGGCTTGTTCAAGGCTGGCTTTTAATGCTTCGCCAACACGAAAAGAACTTAAATACTGATTTTCGATATAGATCAGCTCTCGGGCAGATGCAATACTATCGAGGTAGAGTTGTTCCACCTCGCGCACCTCGGGATAATCTTTATACGCAGGAAAGGTTCGGGAAATGGAGATCGGTATCTCGTTAAAGTCAGGTGATATACTCGTCGGCCAGGGATCGTTTACCGAAAATACTTCGTTAGACTTGGTTGTCTCGCCGCAAGCCCGTTCCCAGCGAAATTTAGTTAGCTCGCCCAAGGCCTTGGCGACTTCTCCGTCGACAATCATTTGTACATCGTGAAACGGTGGATAAGGCTGTCCATCGGGATCCTCTCGCAGACGATTATCAGGTTTGTGTTCTGAAGTGTCCCAGCGCCACTTGCTGAGGTCCAGGCCGCCCGAAAATGCGACGGCATCGTCAATGACGACGATTTTTTGATGCTGCGAAGCGCCGATAGGGTGCTCGCCGTCAAGGCAGAAATGGATTCTCCGATGGGTTGTCCATTTAAGCTTATAGCGCGGGAAGAACTCTCGTTCCAGCGCATAGATCATCGCAAAATCCCAACTTAACAGGTAGACGTGTAGTTCTTTGTTTCGTCGAACCAAGAAATCTAACAATTTTCCCAGTTTATCCGGGAATTCTTCGCTTTCACCCTTTCGAACCAGCTTTAGTTCGCTATGCAGATCCCAACCGACGATCATAATGGATCGTTGTGCCTTTATCATTGCTTCATGCAGCGCTCGAAAATAATTTTCACCGTCGATAATGAAGGCGGCGCGTTGGGCCGTCGCCGTTTTCCAGCAGTTTTTTGAAGGATCCAGAATGTTTTTCATGAGATTAACGCCTTTAAAAATTGATCCCTGTTTTATACAACGGCAATCACTTACTTGGACTGCGATGATACGGTTGAGCGTATTTTCTGCTGCAGTCTAAACAACCCGATTTTTGGTAGGTTTTCCACAACCTGAAGGTAAAGCATCTGAATAATCGAATATAGTTCGGATCTGAGCTTGTGCTTCAATTCATTCTGGCATAGGCACAAACCATTGTTCAAATAAGGGGCATGATGTCGTCATTGTCATAAAAACTTCAAGAAAGCTTCATCTAATTGTCATAGAGGGACTTTATTCTTCTTGCTGAAATCAAGAGAAAAGAAAGTTTGGCTGTTAACGGAACAAAAAGATGATTCCGTAAGGGGAAAAGATGAAGTTAATCTATGCAGTCCACAAGTACGATGTTTTTATGTTCACCCGCCTGATCAACGCCGGCATCTATCGGCACTTGGCCTTGTTCGCTCGGTATATATCGCGTACCGGCGACGGCCATTTATATCTGTTGTTGGGCGTTTTTTTGTATCTGGCCGAAGGCTCTCAAAGCCCATTTTTGCAAACCTCCTTGTTGGCTTTTCTAATCGAGAGACCGGTTTATTTTGTCTTGAAAAACGGTTTCAAGCGTAATCGCCCGCAGGCTGCTTTGAACGGGTTCCAAAGTCTGGTAACGCCGTCCGATCAGTTTAGTTTTCCTTCCGGACACACGTCCGCCGCATTCATGATGGCGACGATTTGTGGTTTTTTTCTGCCCGTTTTATTGCCGTTGCTGATGTTGTGGGCCGCGTTGGTCGGATTTTCACGTGTGGTGCTGGGCGTTCATTTTCCCACCGATACGCTCGTCGGCATGGCCTTGGGCATCGGTGTTGCTGTCTATAGTTTAAATCAAATAGTTCTATGAAAATATTTTACGGAGTACAGGGGACCGGAAACGGTCACATCACGCGTGCGCGCGTGATGGCGAAGGAATTGTTTGCAGCCGGGTTCGATGTGACTTTCCAGTTTACCGGCCGGCCTCAGGATAAATTTTTCGACATGGAGGTTTTCAACGGTTACCGTCACCGGGAAGGACTGACTTTCAATACCGATAACGGCAAGGTTAACTACATCAAAACCGCCTTCCAGGTTAAGCCGGTACGTTTTATTCAGGACGTTAATACGCTAGATTTATCTCCATACGATCTGGTCATCAGCGACTTCGAGCCGGTCACGGCCTGGTCTGCAAAAGTGCAGAAAAAAACCGTGCTGGGAATCGGCCATCAATATGCTTTCGAACATAAAATTCCCCGCACCGGGTCGGACCCTTTGGCCGATCTGGTGATGAAATATTTTGCCCCTGTCGATCGCGGCGTTGGTCTGCATTGGCATCATTTCGGCCAGCCGATTTTGCCTCCGATTATCGAAACGCCGACCTTACCGAACAGTATTCAAAAAAACAAGATTGTCGTGTATCTGCCGTTCGAGGACCAGAACGAAGTGATCAAGCATCTTTGTCCGTTCGAGAATTTTCAGTTTCACATTTATTCTCCGGTACCGGTATCCAGCAAGTACGAGCATATTATCTGCAACCCGTTGTCGCGCGACGGCTTTCAAAAGGATTTATACGATTGCGCCGGTATTATCAGCAACGCGGGTTTCGAGTTGGCCAGCGAATCGTTGCAATTGGGTAAAAAAATTCTGGCCAAACCGTTACACGCCCAGATGGAACAGATCTCGAACGCTGCTGCATTGAAACAATTGGGTTACGGCCACACCATGAACGACATGGACCCGGCTGTTATCGAGGACTGGTTGCACGACGAACATGCGGTAAGGGTCACTTATCCCAATATTGCCCGCGTTATCGTGCAATGGATCAAAGACGGCATGCCGGAAATGGATGCGGAGTTTACCGAGCAGGTGTGGGACGGAGTCGATGTCTTGCAGGTCAAGCATTAAAGCGTGACCGTATTCTTCATCAAACGTTTACCTTCCTGTCACGCGTTTGTCATTTTCCGGCGGTATTCTTCAAACCGCAGTTGCTTACTGTTGGCCCGGATATTTCAGCCCCTTCATGAAATATCCGGGCAGCTTGAGGCCCATTTTCGTTCCTTGTAATGAGATAAAGAACATGATCAGTCAGGTATTGAATGCCAAGTTGCTCAAACGTAACGCGCTGAGTTTGTCAGTCGCTTTAGCCGTTGTGGGCGTTTCCGCTGTCCACGCCGGAACGATAGAATTCGCCGAAGTGCCAGTTCCTGTGACCGACGCCGAAAAACGCGAAGTCGTCGCTTCGCCGGAAGTGACGGTGAACGGTAAAACGGCTCAGGTCGGTTACAAGGTAATTATGCGTTCCGGCGACAAGCCTTCCCGCGCCTTCGCCGGCCATAATGCCGGAGTTTTCGGTCAATTGGTCGATTCTGCCGGTAATTCGCTTTATGCCGAAGACGGTTCGCTGCGCATTTCCAATTCCAACGATTTTTCCTCGCTGTTGAAAGTCAAAAATAATCGCTTATACATGGTTTCGCAGTTCGAAGACCGACCTGCCGCTATGTACCTGACCGAATTAAAACAGACGCTTCACGGAGAGTTGATTCCGCAACGGACTCGTCCGTTGGACTTTTCTCATGTTAACGGCGGCTGGGTGCATTGCGCAGGAAGCGTGACGCCTTGGGGTACTCATTTAGGTTCTGAAGAATACCCGCCTAACGCTTTGCTGCGCGACCCGAATACAGGTCATATCGATAGCTACTATGACGCCATGGGAGCTTATTACGGCGGCGACCTGTTGGCCTTGAATCCATACGACTACGGCTATGCCGTCGAGGTGACGGTCAAGAACTTCAATAACGCCGAAGTCGAAAAACATTATGCGATGGGCCGCAGCGCTATCGAGCTGGCGTATGTCATGCCGAACAATAAAACCGCGTACATTTCGGACGACGGCACCAATGTCGGGCTTTATCGTTTCGACGCCGACAGAAAAGGCGATTTAAGCGCCGGCAGACTGTATGCCGCAAAATGGAATCAAACAGACAATGCGGGCGTCGGTAGCGCGAACATCGATTGGGTCGATTTGGGGCACGCGGCGAATGACGAAATAAAACACTACCTGGACGAAAAAATCACCTTCTTCGATATTTTCGAAAACGAAACGCCGACCGATAGCGGCTGTTCCGTGGGCTTTACCGAAATCAATACCACTGACGGTCGGGAATGTTTGAAATTGAAACCGGGTATGGAAACAGCCGCCTCGCGGATGGAAACCCGCCGTTATGCAGCGATGTTGGGTGCAACCACCGAATGGCGGAAAATGGAAGGCATTACCTATAACCCCGAAGCCAAGCAGCTTTATATCGCTATGTCCGAAGTGTCCAGCGGCATGGAAGATGGTCACGGCAAATACGATTTAGGCGGTCCTAACGATATCCGAGTCGCCAAAAACAAGTGCGGTGCGGTTTATGCGCTGGATGTCGATCAAGATTTTGTTGCGACCAACATGTACGGCTTGGTCGCAGGGCGCGAAGAAGCGACGGATGACAATACTTGCGCATTGGATGGACTTGCCAATCCCGACAATATTACATACATGCCGGGCTATGACACGCTGATTATTGGCGAAGACACCGGCAGCGGCCATCAAAACGATGCGATCTGGTCGTACAATCTGAGTAGTCTGAAGTTGACCCGAATTTTCACGACGCCATATGGTTCTGAAACGACGTCGCCTTATTTTTACCCCAATATCAACGGTCATGCTTATGTGATGGCGGTGGTTCAGCACCCGTACGGCGAATCCGACCAGGATAAACTGGAAGATCCAACCGAATTGCGCGGTTATACCGGCTACATCGGACCTTTGCCAGCCATGGGTAAACAAGATCATAAAGGACATCATCCACATCATTACGGGCATAAAATCCGTAGAGAGTGATGATTAAGATGCGTATTGCCCGGCTTTGCCCGGGCTTGTTTTCTTTAGGAAAGGCCCGTTCGGGCCTTTTTCATTTCGTAGATTAAGCGGGACACTTGATGAGAATCGGCTTTATTTCGGTCATATTGTTGTTGTTAATGTCTTGTATGGAACCGTCCAAACCGATTGCAAGCCGAGTAACGGAAAGCATGGTAAATGTAACTGGCTTCAGTCTTAAAGAGCGGACGTTGGTTAATAAAACCGCTTATATACCGCCTCAATGCTATACCAAGACCCGGGATGAAAACGGAGCGGTTCAGAATCCATGTTACAGTTGCCATACCGAGTCGAGAAGACCCAATTTCATCAACGACAGCGATTTGCAGCTGATCTATTCGTTTCCTACTTATGCTTTGAATAATCATTGGCAAAACCTGTTCAAAGACAGAAGGTCGGCGATTTCTGACATCGACGAAAAGGAAATCGTTGCTTATATAAGCGCTGACAATTATTTGAATGCGGACGGCTCCATCCGCATTGCCGAGAAATTACGGCAGCTGCCCGTCGACTGGGACTATGACGGCAACGGAATCTGGGAAGGCTACGTACCTGACGCCTATTTCAATTTCGACGACGAGGGCTTTGATCGTAAACCCAATGGGGATTATACCGGTTGGCGCGCTTTCGCTTACTACCCTTTTCCGGGCAGTTTTTTCCCGACCAACGGGTCTACCGACGATGTGTTGATCAGATTACCGGCCCCGTTTCAAACCGATGACCAAGGACGATTCAATCTCGCCATCTATAAAACCAATCTGGCGATTGTGGAGTCGATGTTGAAAGAAAAGGATATCGCAATCGAACCGGTCGACGAGGCCGCGCTGGGAAGAATTGATCTGGACAAAAACGGCGTTATCGGGACTGCCGAAATCATTCGTTACGACTGGGCGCCTTTGCAAAAGCGTTTCATGTGGTATGTCGGTAAGGCTTACGAGAAACAAAAGGCCGGCCAATTGCATTTGGCGGCCGGCTTATTCCCGGAAGGGACCGAGTTTTTGCATACGGTCCGTTATATTGATGTCGACCGTTACGGAAATAACCTGTTGACCCCGCGGATGAAAGAAGTACGCTATGCGCGTAAACGCTATTGGGTCAATTATGCCGATCTGGAGCGGGATTTCGCCGAAGAAATTAAGGAAGAATACGATTTCCCAGATCGGTTGCCGGTGGTGAGAGGCAATATCGAGGCGGGCATCAGCAACGGGCAGGGCTGGGTTTATTCCGGCTTTATCGAGGATTCGCAAGGCGAGCTGCGTCCGCAGACCTACGAAGAACTCAATTATTGTTTCGGTTGCCACAGTAGAATCGGAGCAACCCGAGACGGCATTTTCTCGTTCCAACGCAAGCCTGACGATGTCGGGGCGGGCGACAATTGGTATCACTGGTCGCAGAAAGGCTTGCGGGGCATGCCCGATCGGATCCGGTCGGACGGCGAAGCGGAATACGCCTTCTATTTGAAAAACAATCACGCCGGAGACGAATTCAGGGCCAACCAAGAAGTGATCGACAAGTTTTTCGGTGTCGATGGCAGTCCGGTCCCGGAGATGTTCTCTCGGTTGCATCAGAATGTTTCAGTGTTGTTGTTTGCCTCGCCGCAACGGGCGATGCAGCTCAATAAAGCTTATCGCCTGATCGTTAAGGAACAAAGTTTTATTGAAGGCCGCGACGCAATTATTTCGCCACCCGGTAATATCCAGAAAAAACTGGATGAAGGTACGGAAACCGGCGTCGAAACGTTACTAAAAGGATACTGAAAAAATAGATGTTCGTTATGCCTTCGTTGCTTTTGTAGAAGCTCCATGCATTGAATATCGCTCCGAAGTAATTTCATCCGTCATATTTTTCTTTCAAGGCTTTTTGGACTTTTCGTTTCGGCAAGTAATTTGGTGCAATGCTGACCAATGTCGCCATTAGGGTCGAAACATAGGGGATGGTTTGTACCGATAATACGCCAATCCAAAGTTTGCCGCTGAGATTATCGAAATGTTCGATTGTCCACATGAAATAAATGGACAGGCTCAACAGCGTCAAGAGTAGCAGTTCCTGCCAGATGATTGCCAAGCCGGCAATCAACGGGCCTTGTTTTTCAAGCTTCGGCGTTCTCATAAAGGGTTTTCCGGAAGTGAACAGCCCTTGCAGTGTGCCTTTGGCGACGGTGTGAGTCAGGGATAATCCGGCTAACGCTGCCCCCAGCGATTGCAGAATCGTACAATTGACTCTGGCTTTGTATAGCCATAGGGTTCTTAGGATTTTAAATCCGAAAAGGCCGATTGTCGGTAATAACAAAGCATTGACCGGGAGTTCGCTGTGCCTGGGATCATAAACCAGAAAAGCTGTCATAACGATACTGGTAATTGTCAACAGCAAGGCTAGAGCATCGGAAAACCAGGGTAGCCAGCCGGCAATGAAATAATAACGTTGAGCGGTGGTTAGTTTAGATTTTTTGCTCGGCAAGAAATGTTTCCAATGATGTTTGATAATCATCATTGCCCCGTACACCCAACGGAAACGTTGAGTCATATAGCCGGAAAAAGTGTCCGGCATCAGGCCGCGGCCGAACGAATCTTTGCAGTAAACCGAATCGTATCCCGCTTCGTACAAACGTAAACCGAGCTCGCTGTCTTCGCAAATGCACCATTCGCTCCAACGGCCGGATTCAATCAAAGCCGATTTACGGATCATCGTCATGGTGCCATGTTGAATAATCGCGTTGTACTCATTACGCTGTACCATGCCGATGTTGAAAAAGCCGGCGTATTCCCAATAACACATGGTTTTGAAAGTATTTTGGCGTAAATCCCGATAATCCTGAGGCGACTGTACGAAGCCGATATTCTCGTTGTCGAAATACGGTACCATCGATTTAAACCAGTCAGGCGAAATCACGTAATCACTGTCGATGACGGCGACAATCTCGGCATCTTCAGCGGTTTGCTGCAGGCCGAAATTGATAGCGCCGGCTTTATAGCCCGGCCAGTTTTCCAGATGAAAGAATCGGAACGTCGGACCCAAACGCTCGCAATCGGCTTGGACCGGTTGCCAAACAGCAGCGTCTTTGGTGTTATTGTCCAACACCAAAACCTCGAAATTCGGATAATCGGCTCGCGCCAACGCTTCTAAGGTTTCTCGGACCATTTCCGGCGGCTCGTTATGAATCGGTAAGTGCACCGAGACTTTCGGGAGTTTAAAATCGGATGACGGCGTTAGCGGTTTGAATGTCCGCGCTCCTTTGCGGTGCCACAAGACTTCGGCAATTTCCATGCTTTCTGTGAGCAGGATTAAAATCGCCATGCCTTGCATCAGCAATAGAATTATCCAGAGCACAATGGATAGACCTGTTTGATATTGTTGTGCGGCGATCGATGCCGACCAAAATAGTACCGACGCGGCCAGGTTGGCGACTATGCCGAAAAACAGGATTCCGGGGAGTTTCAGGCTCCGCCGGCTGAATAAAAACAGCGCTGTAATGATGATGCTTAAGATGGCTGCACCGCTTGCCCAATCCTGCCAAGACGGCATCGCCAGAACATCGCCCACCATCGGGAATTTGGGTAAACGATCGGCATTATAAATTCCCCAGTACGCTCCCGAGGAGCCTTCGCGCTGGATTTTCCAGGGCTGGTCGAAGGCCTCGATTACATAGTAAATAAGTTTCTCTTTGGCCGCGCGATTGAGAAATTGGCGCAGGAATTTCGCCTGATTCGCCAAAGACGGCGTTGCGTGTTTAAAGGGTTGACCGTCCGATGGCCAACCGACCTCGGTAATGACGATCGGCTTATCGGGAAAGGCCTTACGCATTTCATGATATCGGTAGAAAAAGTATTCAACCGCATCTTCAATTACAATGCCTTCCCAATACGGAAGAATGTGAACGCCCAAATAATCGACTTCCTTAGCCAGTTCCGGGTGGGCCATCCACATATCCCAGGTTTCCGAGGTGCTCACTGGTGCCCAAGTCCGTTTTTTGACTTCCCGGATGTATTCGATCAGTTGATTCACTGACACGTCTTTGCGCAATAATACTTCGTTTCCAACCGTTGTGCGCACCACCGTTTTCGGATATTGATTGGTTTTTTCGATGAGGCTTTCGATTTCCTGTCTGTTGGTCTCCAAGTCGTTGTCGATCCATGCTCCCATCGCTATATTGACATCGTGTTGCGCGGCGATGGCTGCGATGTCTTCCAGACCGTTCAATGAACTATAAGTTCGAATGGCAAATACCTTGTCGGATAGGAGACTCACGTCCTCGGCGATTTGTTCCCGCGTCGGGTATCGGTTCTTCGCTGGGTCGGAATCGCGGCGCATGGGGTTGAACGCAATCCCCATCATCGTTTTATTCCAGGATTGAATCTTTAAAGGATTGTTGACATAACTCCAAATACTGAGATTTAGGATGACCAGCAAGGACAGAATAAATAAAGTGATCGTTTTGGTTTTCATTCGACAAAATGCAACAACAGATAAAATTGAACTGAGAACTCAGCCGGTTGTTTGAGATTTGGCGCTTAATAAAAGACCGCGGGAAGGTTAACTTTTATGCGTCGCTACATTTCTGCGCACTCATTGTGGTGCAGATTATCCCCGT
>JBNLEI010000098.1:0-3720 GCA_050304855.1 Methylococcaceae bacterium | reverse complement strand
ATTAACCATGTGACAGTTATGAATGGCCGACTGATCTCTTCAACTGACTTGATGCTCAACGGAAGTCGCGGCGGTGTCAATAATCAGGGGACGCTGACCTTAGTTGACAGTGTCGTCAAAAATAATACGGATGATCGCTTTGGTGGTGGGGGGATCTCTAACAGCGGTATGCTGAACATTTTGCGTAGCAGAATTACCGGGAATAACCAGATTGCCGGCCAAGATGATGGGGGCGGCATCAAGAATCGTGAGCAGGCTACTTTAATCGTGGCTGATAGCCTTATCGATCATAATACCGCAGCCAGTAGCGGGGGTGGCATTTCAAACTTTCAGGGTAATGTGACTATTACAGGGAGTACGATTAGTGATAACACCGGCATTAATTTTTTAGGTGGGGGTATCGCCAACTTTGGCGGTAACTTTGTGGGCAAGCTGACGATACTCAACTCCACGATCAGCGGTAACCACAGCGGAAGTAGTGGTGGTATCTATAATCACTTCTTCACCACAACTTCCTTGAATAATGTAACGATAGCCAACAACACCGCTGGGGAGGATAGCCGTGGTTCGGGCGGCGGAATCGCTAATTTTGGTACCACCACCCTTCAGAATACTTTACTTGCTGGCAATGTGGATATGTTTGGGAGCAAACCCGACTGCGATGCGCGAGCTTCTTTTTCTTCAGCGCTTATCTCGCAAGGTTATAATCTAATCCAAAACATCAGTGGGTGCGACATCACTGGCGACAATACCGGGAACGTTATTGGACAAAACCCTCTTTTGAACCCCTTAGCTGTTGATACCGGATGAAAGTTGACCCCGTGTACCGGTTGAAAAATGACCAGGGGACGAAGCCGAAATTTTGGTATTCGGCTGTGGATAAGTTTAATTGAAACGCAAGTAAAAAGACGAATTTTATTTGTCGTTTCGAGTTGTTTTTTAGAGATCTTTTTCCTCTGGATTTATTTCATGGGTTATCTTGCGGTTCTTTCTAAGTAATTCTCGAGCCTGAATTCGAGATTTTACTTGCTCGCTACTTTGACGGAATCGGTAGGATTCATTGCCGGTTTCGATGATGTAGCAATGATGAGTCAGTCGATCCAATAACGCCGTTGTCATTTTGGCATCGCTAAACACACTGGACCATTCGGCAAACGTTAAATTGGTGGTGATGATGACGCTGGTTCTTTCGTACAGTTTCGAAAGCAAATGAAACAATAAAGCACCGCCGTCTTTGGAAAACGGCAAGTAGCCCAGTTCATCCAGAATGACGACATCGACCTGCATTAAGCGGTAAGCCAATTTTCCTTGATTGCCGGCGTTTTTTTCGCGTTCCAGCAAGGTGATTAAATCGATGGTTGGGTAAAATCGGACGCGTTTGCCATAATTGGTGATGGCTTTGACGGCCAATGCGGTCGCCAAGTGCGTTTTACCGGTACCGGTTCCGCCCACGAAGACGACATTATGTGCGGCCTCAATAAAGTCGCACCCGGACAATTGATCAATCAATGAGCGATCGACTTTGGCCACCTCAAAGTCAAAACCGGCCAGATCACGGTGTATGGGAAAACGAGCACTTTGAAGTTGGTAACGAACCGAGCGAATCTGCCGGTCTTCCACTTCCGCCTGCAGCAATTGTCGCAGTATGCCATCGGAAGCTAGTAGAGTCCCGTGGCCCGTTTGACCAACGATTTCAGCATAGGCGGCCGCCATGCCGTAAAGTTTGAGGGCTTTCAATTCGGTCTCTAGCTCACGCATCACGACTCTCCCGTTCAGTTTCCGTATAAGCTGAACGTAATTGTTCATAACGATTCGTATTGGCTAAGGGTTCTTCTTGTAAGATCAAGGTTTCAGGTGTCTCAACGGCTGACCGATTGACCATCGAATGATGACGCTTGTCATCGATCGAAGCCGCCAGGTGTTGGACTTGTTCCACACTGATCGGCCCGAGGGCTAATAAGGACTCAACCGCATCCAAAACGGCCGGTAAACCCTGCTTGGGAATGCAGGCTAACAGATCCGCCATCGCGCGAATTCCGTCTGGACGTTGTTTAAGAGCTTGATGCAAGGTTTTCAAAACACGGGGCATTTCGGCGAAAGGTGCGCCATTGCGTAACGCTCCGGGTTTACGTTCCAACAAGGGAATATAGTGCTGCCAATCATAACTGACTTGATGACGGTCAAACAGCCGGATATGGCAGGCAATTGGCGTATCATCCGCATCAACCTGAATGCGTTCCGGATACAATCGAACGCTCACCTGACGCCCGGCCCATTCGCAAGGAACCGAATAGCGATTACTTTTCACCGAAACCAAACAGGTACTGGAGACTCGGGCAATGCATTCAATATAGCCGTCAAATAGGCCCGGCATCGGCATGAGATGAGGTTGTTCGATCGCTAAAGCGTCTTGTAATGACAAGTCACGACCATCTGGCCAGGATAATTCCGACCAGAGTTTGCGACAGCGCGCTTCTAACCAACGATTCAGTTCGGCAAAATCAGCAAAACAGTGCTGACTGGCATCCAGCCAAATACGTCGGCGACTGTCTTGCACATTTTTTTCGACAATGCCTTTTTCCCAACCGGAAGCCACATTGCAAAAGTCCGGTTCAAACAGATAATAGGCCGTCATCGCCGCAAACCGGGTATTGACGATGCGTTTTCGCCCTTTTTGGACTTTGTCGACCACCGTTTTCATGTTGTCATAGATGCCACGTAGCGGGACGCCATCAAAGGCTTGAAAGGCACGATTATGGGCATCGAACAACATCTCATGGCTTTGATTGGGGTAAGCCACCAATAAAAAAACTCGGCTGGCACACAGCTTGATATGCGCGACTTGTAGACGCCGATAAAGACCACCAATTACCAGTGACTCTTCGCTCCAGTCGAACTGAAACGCTTCACCCCAAGCAAATTTAAGCGGTATAAACGCCTGTTTTCCGGCATGACGGCCTTCGGCTTGTCGCCAATTCCGAATATAATCGGTCAATTGGGTGTAACCCCCTTCATAACCCGACTCTCGCAATTCTTCCAACAACTTCAGGGCGGTACGTCGTTCTTTTTTAGGCCGTTGACTGTCTACGCTCAAGGCTTGCTTGAGTTGACCCTCATACGGTGTCAGTTTGGTCGGCATTGGACGACGTCGATATGAGGGCTCACGACCATCCGGCTGTTTAAGCCATTTCTTGACCGTGTCCCGAGACAAACCGGTACGTCTGACAATTTCATTGATCGACAACTGATCTCGAAAATACAGTCGACGAATTTTGGCATATAGGTTCATGGTTATCACCCCTTATACTCCTGTCTAATTTTTAGACAGGATAGGTTAACAACCCTGGTCAATTTTCAACCGGAATAATACAGTTTAAATAGTCAATTTTGAACCGGTATCAACAGCCGAGGCTTTCGTTCGGCCGACAAACAGGATCAAAGGCCGTTATAATAGCTAAATACGGGGGCTGGCGGTCAACATCCCAATTATTTCGGTCTGTTTCTGGATAGCACCACCCGAAACAGGCCGTAACCTTCTCAACCTCCAAAAAGCTATTTTCTTATCGTAAAGTCAACACTGAATACCGGGCTTGTCCAACAAACGGTTCAGATGGCGGCTTCACGCAGGGCGCTCGCACCATCTAACCTTATTCGTTAGGCGATACTTATGAGAAACGAGACATAGACATGAGTAAAGTAACCCCTTTTTTGATGTTCAAT
>JBNLEI010000097.1:0-7238 GCA_050304855.1 Methylococcaceae bacterium | reverse complement strand
GTCGACAAAACCTACTTCAAAATCATCGCCGAAAACAGCGGCGTGCTGGCCGGCGACCAGTTTCTGCCCGAACCCGACATCGTCGTCGACTGGAGCAAACCGTATTTTTTCAACGCAACCATTCGCGACGAAGCGATCCGCGTGGTATCCATGCGCGTTCCTGGCGACGATCTGCCGGAAAACATCTACATCCATGTCGCCGAGACCCTGAACAAACGCCGCGACATGATGGCCGATATATTACTGGCCGATCTGGCGCCGCAACTGCTGCTGACCCTGCTGATCAGTCTCTATCTGTTCAAGGGCATGAACCGGGGCTTGGCGCCGTTGCATCGATTAACCGACGAAATCGCGCAGCGCTCACCGCGCGATTTGAGCCCGATACCGGAAACGCACGTTCTCGCCGAGGTAAGAACGCTGACCGACACAATCAATCATTTGCTGGGCCGGCTCGCCGCCGCCATCGCCGCGCAACAACGCTTCGTCGCCAATGCCGCACATCAGCTGCGAACGCCCTTGGCGGGGTTGAAACTGCAGGCGGAACGGGCGCAACGCGAAAAAGACATCAATGCGATGCAGCCGGCTCTGACGCAGATTCGACACAGTGCCGATCGCGCCTCGCATACGATCAATCAGTTATTGCTGTTGGCGCGCTCCGGCCCGATCGAAGGCAATTACCGCTTCGAGACGATCGACCTGAGAGCCCTCGCCCGCAACACCTCTATCGCGTGGGTGCCGAAAGCCTTGCAGAAAGGTATCGAACTGAGTTTCGACGACCCCGGAACCAGCGTTCCGGTGAAGGGAGATCAAACGTTGCTGGGAGAGTTGTTGACAAATTTGCTGGACAATGCAATCACCTATGGTCGTCCCAACGGCAATATCGTCGTGCGCGTGTCGAAGCAACCGTCGCCCTGCCTGATCGTGACCGACGACGGACCGGGCATACCAGCCGTCGAACATGACAAAATATTCGAGCGCTTCTACCGCATCCCTGGCAGCCCAGGTAAAGGCTGCGGACTGGGCCTGGCGATCGTGAGGGAAATCGCCGATCTGCACCAGGCGCAACTAAACCTGACTGAAGCGAAAGGCGGCGGCATGTCGTTCACGTTACAGTTCCCGCAAGCAGTCGTAACAGAGGCGACGACCTAATAGACAGTTCCTCCGATTACGCTAACGCTAATCGGAACTACGCTAATTACTGACTGTACGGTGTGTTTTTTTTTGGCTAAAATCATTCCTAACAGGAATGGTCAGTATCATCTTGTTTCTGTAAATCTTTACGATTTGCGTGTTATCCCGTTTAGAAAAATTGCACTTTTGACACTTTTGGGAGTTTTCGAATCATGTTGATCCTAATTGTGCCGACTTGGATTATCACTTGTTAGGTTTCATATGTGGAGCGAAATATACAAACGATGGAACCCAATACCTTCCCTGGAAGGTGAGCTCTATATCTCGAAGCTGTTCACGACGATTAGGAAGGCGTAAGGGTATGGCTGCGACCTGAAGATAGAATAAAGTCCATCGCTATATTAAATGGCTATGAACATAACTCAGGTTGAAAAACGACGGGGTTGGTGTTGAACAGCCAGTTCCAGTAATCGATTGGGGATTTGCGACTCCCAAAAAGGAAATTTAACCCCAAAAGTAAGGGGTGTAGCCAAAGGCAGAGAGGTGTTTTTCAACAACTTCTTAAAATAGCTATAAGCAAACCGAGGTCGCAGTCCCTGAACCATCTAGCCTCAGAATGCATAATGCATTCAATATCATCTAGTTATCATATAAAATTATCGAGACTTAAAAGATATGTTGTTTACTGGCCGGCACTTTTATATTCCCTTTCTTTTGCTGTCATTGTCAGTTTTAAGCTGTCGTCAAGCTTTTGCTCAAGACTGGATCTATCACGTTAAAAACCAGGATACCTTGTGGGATATCAGCGAAAAATATCTCGGCAGTCATAAACATGTCACCGCATTACAGCGTTTGAACCGGATAAAAGACCCAAACCACATCCCCCCAGGCACCCGGCTCGTTATTCCCGAACATTGGTTGATCGTTCACCCGACCATGGCACGTATCATAGAAACTCGTGGAATGGCAGAATTAATTGAAGGTCAAAGCTATATAGTAAAAAAACTGTCGGTGGGAGACATTGCCATCGAAGGCGATAGCATCACCACTCAGGCCGACAGCTCGGTTATTCTACAGTTTATCGACGGATCCTTGCTGATTCTGCAGGAAAACAGCCATTTACTCATCGATCATTTAAGTTTTTTTGAAAACACGGCGATGACCAGCACGACCCTGGACTTAAAAAAAGGACGACTCGAAACCCAAGTGGCGCCCAAACAAGGCAGTTCCAGTCAATTCAAAATCAATACCCCGTTAAGTTCGACCTCGGTAAGAGGCACCGATTACCGACTGAGTTCGGAAACCAAAGCGGCACTGACCGAAGTGCTGGAAGGCAGCGTAAAGGTCGAATCGACATTGCAAAAACAAAATATTAACGGCGGTTACGGTATCGTTTCGTCGCCGACACGTAAAACCAGCCCGGTCAAATTATTACCAGCGCCCGACCCCGAAAGCATACCCAAGCTATTTGAAAGAAACCCTTTACAATTCAGCATTGACAAACCTTCGGGACATCTAGGCCACCGTTTACAAATCGCCAGCGATGCCCAATTCCAGCGGATAGTGTTCGATAAACTCACCGATTCGAACATTATTCGTGCCACCGACCTGGCCGATGGCCAGTATTTTTTGCGTCTACGGGCGTATGACCAGAATGGCCTGGAAGGTCTTAACACCGATTTGCAAATCACCGTCAACACTCAACCGGAACCGCCTTTTATTCTCTCCCCCAAACAAAACGGCAAGACGGCTGAAGAATTGCCGCTTTTTCAATGGACCGAACGCGATACGGTAAAAAAATATCATTTTCAACTGGCTGACAACCCATCGTTTAAAGATCCTATCGTCGACATTTCCGACCTAGACGAAGCCGAGTACACACCCGAAAAGTCTTTGGAACTGGGGGAATATTACTGGCGTATAGCCGTCTTGGATGATGAAGGCAAAGATGGTCCTTTTAGCGATATTCAAACATTCAACCGTATCTATGCGGCGCCGGAAGCCGGCGAAGCCGAAATCAGCGACGCCGGGATCAGCATCCAGTTTCAAGCGGGGTTACCGCAACAAAGCTATCGTTTTCAGCTAGCCAGCGATGAAAATTTTGAATCCATACTGGTCGATAAAAGCAGCGATAACGCCGTGTTCGAATTTGATAAACCGGATTCCGGCACTTATTTCATCCGCGGGAAAACCATCGACCCGGACGGTTATAGCAGCGATTTCGGTACCGCTCAAAAACTTGAAGTACCCATCGATTCCCGCTACTGGCTGTTGTTGTTACTGCCGCTCATCGCATTAGTTGCTATATAACTTATGATCGCCAACACCGAAACCAGGTCCATCAATTTAAGCATCATTATTCTGGCCGTTTGCTTTGGTCTGTTGGCGTCGGTACTCGCTTATTTTAAAACCATGGAGCAATGGCGTTATGTTCTGGAGGAGCATCTGCTCGATAAACCCAGCAGTCAGGAAATCGCGCTCATCGCCATCGATGAATCCAGTCTGCACGAACTCGGACGCTGGCCTTGGCCCAGAAATCTACACGCAAATTTGATCGACCTGCTTACGGAGACCAAGGTCAAAGCCATCGGCATGGATATATTGTTTCTCGAACCCGATCTAAAAAACCCCAATGGCGACCGCAAGCTGGCCTGGGCAATACAAAAAAACGGCCGCGTCGCCCTACCCGCCCTGCTGGAAGAATCGGCCAGTAAAAAGCTCGAAGTGACGCCGCCGATAAACCTATTCAGCCAGGCTGCCCGCATCATTTCGGCAAGCAAAATCAGTTTCGATTCCCGTGGAATTGTCAACGGTATGCAATCGCAGGTGTATAGCGACAACACCATCTACCCATCTTTAGCCCTGGCCATGCTTTCTGCTGGACAAAACCAACCCGACTTCGCCGATTGGGATCGTATTCCAAGCTTTATTCCTTATTCCGAAACACTGGATGATTATCAATATTTCTCTTATAACGATGTATTGAACAATGCAGAAATTCGTCAGCGTTTAAAGGACAAATATATTTTAATTGCAGCGACCGCTACAGGCTTGTCACAACGGTTTGCAACGCCGTCGACACATCACAAAAAATTGATGAGCGGCGCCGATTTAACGATCAAAGTGCTTACCACCCTACTCAGCCAAAAAGTGACCGGTACACTGAAACCCAGTTTATCCATTCTGTTCAATTTTACTTTTGTCTTGATTCCGATATTTATTTATGGATGGGTTTCTACCCGATTATCGCTGGCTGTTTTAATGGCATCGATCGGCACCAGCTTAATGACCTGTCAGATATTATTAAAGCACTACCAACTCTGGTTCAATCCATTGGAAAGCATACTGATGTTAATCATCAGCTATTCGGCCTGGAGCTATTATAGACAAGACCAGATCGCCCAAGCGCTATCCTCGGAAAAAGACAAAACCCAGGCGACATTGCATTCGATCGGCGACAGCGTCATCTCTACCGATGCCAATGACCGAATTAGCTTTATGAATCCGGCGGCCGAATTGATTACCAGTAAATCCTCCGATGAAATGATTGGAAAATCGATCGATCAGGTACTTCGGCCGCGTCATCCTGAAGATCTGCAACCCATTCTCGAAGCGCTGAAGCAAAAAAAGGAAATTCAAATTTCAACCCCTTGTTACATCATCAACGAAAAAAACAACGAATACGCAGTCCGTTTTTCGGTCAACCCTATACGGCATAAAAATGTCGTCAACGGCATGGTCATCGCAATGACCGATGTCAGTGAGATCATCGATATCAGCCAGAAAATGACCCATTTGGCCACACACGACGCTTTAACCGGCTTGGCCAACCGGATCCTGTTACGAGAAAAAATCACGGCTGCGATCAAACAAATGCCTTTTTTTGCAATTCTGTTTATCGACCTGGATGGGTTTAAAAAGATCAACGACGGACTCGGTCATGCAGTTGGCGACCGCTTATTGATTGAAATTTCCAGGCGTCTGCTCAATTGTAACGACCCCGGTGATACGGTCGCCCGGTGGGGCGGAGACGAATTCGTTATTCTGTTAAGAAAACTCGATGATGAAAAGCAGATCAAAAGTATCGCCGAACGAATTATCAAAACGGTGGGGAAAGCCGTAATCATCGATCAGCAGGAGTTGTTCGTAACGCCCAGTATCGGCATCAGCTGCTTCCCCAAAGACGGCCATCAAGTAGACAACTTACTCGATCATGCTGATGCCGCGATGTATAAGGTCAAAGAAATGGGTCGTAATAATTATTGTTTTTACGATTATGAGTTGAGCGATGGAGCCAGCCAGTTGTTAAACCTGGATCAGCAGATGCATCATGCCTTGAAAGAAAATCAGTTCGAAATGTTTTATCAGCTGCAGGTCGATTTACAGACCGGGAAAATCGTCGGTGTAGAAGCCCTTATACGCTGGCGACATCCCGAAAAAGGGCTGTTATCGCCCGACGAATTCATCCCATTGGCCGAACAGGTCGGTTTAATCAACCCGATCGGTTCATGGATCATCAAAGAAGTCTGTCAGCAAATCAAACAATGGCAAAGTATCGGTATACCCGGTTTTTATGCGGCAATCAATTTGTCGGCCAGACAATTCCTGCAGAATGATTTATTGCATCAGATCAGAAAAAATATCGAACTTCATCAACTGGAAAGTCATTGCATACATATAGAAGTCACCGAAAGCCTGATTATCGCCCATATTAATCAAGTCGAACATATTCTGGACGAACTGAAAAAACTCGGCATCATCATCGTTATCGATGATTTTGGCACCGGCTACGCCTCACTCAGTTTCTTGAAACGTTTCGCGATCGATATTTTAAAAATCGACCGATCCTTTATCCATAATATTTTTGATGAAGCTGATGACAACAGCATCGTCTCGGCCATGATATCGCTGGCTCATAGCATGAACATGAAATTGATTGCCGAAGGCGTTGAAACCATCGACCAGCATACCCTGTTAACCAAACTGGGTTGTCACATCGGCCAGGGCTATTATTATAGCCGTCCTTTACATGCATCGGCCATGACCCAACTGTTAACGCAGAGTCAGGGAACATTCCTGCACTCAAAGGAACAACCAGCAGCCGATCTTAAGCCATAAGGCAACAAAGTTCCCATTATAAATCATATACCTGAAAGATTTTTTGGGTCAGAGCAACATCAATTATGATTGTGTTTTTTGATTGTTTCGACGGGGCGTGTCGAGATAAATTTTAGCATGGCGTGATTATCCGATATTCCTCCGATTACGCTTACGCTAATCGGAGCCACGCGGCTTTGTTATACGTTTTTAAGTGCATATTTATAAGCAAGCTCGTAAACTTTTTCTGAGTCTTTGTAGAATATGCTTTCAGCATCTTCAACTTCCTTAGAATAGTTCACTTCGTCATTACCACTCATGTATTTATAAATAAATTCTTCTCGCTCTTTGAAGTTTTCTTGAGGCTTATTTCCTGAGAACAATGCTAGTACACGTTCAATTGATTGCGCATGCTCGAACAAGCCTAAGTTTTTATAGCTGTTAATTATTGTTTCGTAAGCATTGTTGCCTTTAAAATCTAATTCAAAAAAATAGGCAAAGCCACCATTCCTAATAATTCCTTGTGCAGTGTATATAGCGATAAGCGTTCTTTCAGGCTCGGGAATTTCTGAAATCCCCTTTTCATTGGCTAGTGCGCCAAATTGAGAAAACACTTTATCTGATATTGATTCCATTTTTTTTAAGTATAACTGGTCGATGACTCCGCGTGCATTGGTTTGTTCTGCGCTGACACGGTTACATGCCTCATCTCTATGGTTTTTAGCATCGGACATTGCTCTGTGCCTTTTAGCGATGCTATATGCCGTTTAAAGGCCGTAAGGCGCAATTAATCTTTCCCCTACATCCATGCACCCCATTAAAACCGGTTTTCGATCACGACTTCTTCGTAAGCCAACTGGCCCGGACGTGGCCAGGCCTCCTCTATGCCTTTGCCGATGACGACGAACAGGCAGACGATATGATCGTCGGGCAGGTTGATCAGTCGACCGACCTGTTCGAAGTCGAAACCGTCCATCGGGCAGGAATCGTAGCCCATCGATTTCGCCGCC
>JBNLEI010000096.1:0-1846 GCA_050304855.1 Methylococcaceae bacterium | reverse complement strand
GGGTAGAGAAGGCTTTATTGCCTAAGTTAAAAGCCGGCACGCCTAGGCCTGTGGGCATCAGCTGCTTCTTGATATCCCAATTCGCATTTTTTAGCGCTTGGTGAATGCGGATTTTCCCCGGGGATTTGTGCGGCGAGTTCGGTGCCGAGAGTGCAGCACTGCAAAAATGCTTTATGTTCGTATGGCCCGCTGCCGAGGCGTTCAGTGATGCGTCGTCGAAATAGGCCACTTTTCCGGTGTTGGGGCTCAAGAAGGCGTTGAAAAGCCTATTCGCCATTCCGGTCTTGTCGCCGCTGGCAAATACCGTCAGCAATTTGCGCATTTTGGGTTTTAGATCCGCCGGCGTGCTGCCTACACTTTGTCCTCCCGGTGCCTTTCGACCGCGACCGAAAGTGATGTCTTGCCCGTACTTTGGGGGAGCAATTAGAGGAATATGGGTGTTATCGGGGAACGGATTTGTCGGTTTAAGATAGGAGTCTCGAGCAATTGCGATCAAGAGTGTCGGACTTAATGGAAACTGAGAACAGTTGGAAGCCATTTCATTCCTCCTTGTGATGGTGCTTCGTTAATGAAGGCACGAAAGGAAACGAGCTTAAGTAAGTGCTGTATCCGCCGGATTATAAAACAAAGGCCTATGTGGCTGTTCGGTATCTAGCATATGACTCATTACACTCCCAAATATAGCAATTCATTTGAGAATTTCACGCCAAGGAAAAATGATCGAATCTCCGGTCTTGTGGGCCAGGGGGCTCTGTAATGGTGCAATTTTCCCGTGACTGTCCGCATCAATGCAGTTATTGCGGTCAGCGTGGTTTCTGGACGACGTGGCGCCACCGAGACCCCGTATTATTTGCTCGAGAGCTGGCCCGCTTTTATCGGGAATAAGGGGTGGAACTCATAAATTTTGCCGACGAGCTACCCACCGGTTCGCGGAAAGCTTGGAAGCGATGATCGAAGTGACTGTTCCTTTGATCTTAGTCGGTTCGACTCGAGCCGGAGATATCGTCAGAGATAAGGATATTCTGCGTTTGTATAAGAAAGTCGGCGCTATCCGGTTTCTTCTGGGTATCGAAGCTTATAGTGACGAGTCGATTGCCGCGATTAAAAAGGGTGGCAGCGTTTCAGAGGATAGACAAGCCATTGCATTGCTACGTACGCATGGCATAGTTTCCATGGTCACCTACGTTGTCGGTTTTCAAGAAGAGCGGGACGCGGATTATTGGCGGTCGTTCGATCATCTGTGCGCCTATGACCCCGATCGGGTGCAATTGATCTATGCAATGCCGTATCGATGGAACCCGTTTTATCATTCCGTCCAGGATCGCCGCATTGTGCAAGCCGATACCACTCAATGGGACTATAAGCATCAGGTTTTGGAAATGTCTGGTGTGCCAATTTGGCGGCATTTTTCTGTGGTTTAAGCTCATAGAGGTCTTAATGCAGGTCAGGCCATGGGTATTGTTAAGGATGGCCTTTCACCGGCATGCCGGCTATCGCCAAGCAATGCGCTGGTATTTGAGAATTGGCCGTAGCGTCTGTTTCATGAGCTATTCGAGTTTATTTTTAGAATAAAACATGTAAAGGTGGGCCCGACTCTGAAAGCGTTTTTAGGGGCCGCGTTCGAGGATCGCGAATATGCGATGCAAACCAAGGAAAAGCGCTCGACCCGTGACGATCGGCTTCATGCCGGCGGAAGATGATTGGATTCAATTTCTTCTTTCAATAAAGCGACGTTGTCTTTTGCAATCGGTATTAATCCTCAAATGTTGATGGCGATATTCGAGGCAGAGAACGGGATCACCCATTAGCATGTCGTAGTCACAATACGGCAAAGCAACCCTTCCGG
>JBNLEI010000095.1:0-21203 GCA_050304855.1 Methylococcaceae bacterium | reverse complement strand
CTGATATAGATCGATGTTGCATCCGCAACTTTCAAGCTTTCGCTTAAAGTGTGGCTCTTTCTATTTTTTATGTCGATTTTTTCCGGGTTCAGTCCCATTGCTCGCAGATAAGCTAATATTTCGTCGCGAGTGTCCTCGCTGAGTGTGATTGTTTTTCCTTCAAGATGATGAATGTGTAGTAAATTCCGGCTGCGTTTGGCTGCCAGCGCGACTGCAGAATGTTGCATGAGTGCCGCTAATGCGACGACCGGTTCTCCTTCTGCGTAGCGGACGACCAAAGCGGAGGAATAAACACCGAAGTCCGCCTGACCGCTAGTGACCCGCTCGACCGGGTCGATTTCAGGGCCCCCTTCGATAATGTCGACATCCAAACCTGCTTCTTTGTAAAAGCCTTTTTCATAGGCTGCAATGATCGGGGCGAATTCGAACTGAAATTTCCAACTCAACTGAATCGA
Organism: Methylococcaceae bacterium; assembly: GCA_050304855.1. Lineage (GTDB taxonomy): Bacteria > Pseudomonadota > Gammaproteobacteria > Methylococcales > Methylomonadaceae > Methylomarinum. The sequence continues at coordinate 20,748 of JBNLEI010000095.1, read as the reverse complement.
AACGGTTGGTTTCGTTTCTTCGGAATCTTCGGCTGATACGAAGACGGGGAAAAATGACAGGACGAAAGACAAGACGGCGAGCAAAACGTGTCTCGTGAGCTGTGTTTTTAAATCAGAACGCAACATTATTCGGTTCGTGAATAAGCCCGTAGGTTGCTGATTAATCACGGATATAATGACAAAATTGAGGCAGGCGGTAAAACATTCTTTGTTGGCCAATGTCAATAAGGTTTGGGTATAAAAGCGAATATGACTCTATTAAAGTATTAATTGGATTACGCTGTTGGGTCGGGCAGGGCGGTTTACTGATGAAGTTATACTACCTTACTTTAGCAAAGGAAAATATAAAGTCAAAAAAGGAGGGTACGGTTGTTTTGTTATTTATTGTCGGCTTGGTGGTTTTGATTTTGGGTGCAGAAGCGTTAGTGAAAGGCGCTTCTTATTTAGACGCCGAATTTGGTGTTTCTTCTTTGATTATCGGTTTGACTATCGTGGCAGTCGCTGTAAAGCCAGCGTTAGTAAATCAGGCTGGTACCGCAATAGGCAATGTGCTCGGAAGAACCCATTAAATGTGCACTTTTCTTCGTGCTGATTCTAATTAACGAACCGGCAACGTCAATGTCGGTCCGCTGTATTGACTTTGTCCCGCTTGCAGATCGAACAGTTGGGTTAACAGCATAAAGGTCGACTTAGACTCGAGGTCGTTGTCGGCGATGTAAAACCAGTAACCTCGGTAGGGAACCGCTAAAAATGCCTGTTCGGGAAAGTCTTCGCTGTAATTGACGTGAAAAAACTCACCGGTCGGCGTTTGCCCCCAATTAAACAGATCGCCTTTTCGGGTTCGGGTTACGGTAACCAGACCTGCGTCGATGTGAGGTTGTGGGATTGCGACGTGTTGGGACAGATAGAACAATACGCTGGCGATCGAACGCGGACGAATTTGCCATTCATCGGGGTGAAACCGAAGGAAATTGTTGTTCAGGCCGACGCGGACCGTTCGACTGTTTTGCGGATTTTTGAAATTAAGTAATGAGGATAATTCGTTTAACAGGTGGAAGTGTTCGGGTGCCGGTCGGAAAAGGATATGCAGCCGGTTGTTTTCATCGGGGCCGATTTCCATTTCATGGGCTAACTGCAATTGCCGGATCAGTTTCATGGCTCGTTTGAAGTTTTTGAATTCCGGTTCATACGCAGGGCTCGGACCTGAAGCGCTAGGAGCGTTATAAACATCGTTGATCCGTTCCACGCATAGTCCGAAGACACGCTCAATACTCCAGCCGGATTGAGTCATGACCAATAGCGCATCGAAGGAAATTGAAGAGAGTACGCTTTTTAAAAAGTCTTCGCCTTGGAGCGGCTGATAGGAAATCGTCGGCTTGTCGGCATAGGCGAAGCCCAGATAGGGTTGAATGATATTGCCGCCCGGAGCCAGGTCGAGTTCCGTACCGATGCCGATGTTGCTGTCGAAAGTCAGCGAAGCCGTCACGCTTCCGATTTTGAGAAAATGAGGCTTGTCGCGATACTTCAATCTGACCAGATTAAGCAGCATTTGCTCGTTTTGAGATTGTATGATGGCTTGATTGTAAGCGGGATGGGTGTTTTGTAATGCGGCGGGGCCGAACACGGATTGGCATCCCGTTAAAAACGTCGCTGCAGCCAAAAGAAGGGCGAATAGGGTTTTGTGCATGGAAAAAATGAGGAGAACGCTATTTAACAGGTGAAAATAAAACCGCGGGCCGTGTGTTGAAATGAGCGGCTGGAGGTCTTGTTAAAATCAGTAAGATGATAACAAATGTCGGGAATGTTATAAAACCTCTTCCCGTTTAGCGGCATCGGTTATCTTTACAGAGCATTTGAATCATTTTTCCCGCATTCAGGTTGGCAATCCGGTCATGTTTTTTGTCGTCTTCCTGAAGTTGAATGGATTTTTGAAGAATGGCTTGAGTTTGTTCGGCGTTCAGGTCGGGGGTGAGCTCCAACATTAAGGCTACTAAGCCTGAAACCTGCGCTGCCGATAACGAACTGCCGGAAATAAAGTCGTAGGTGCCGTAAGGCAATGTGGTCAATATATGCTTGCCGGGAGCTTTTAAAGAGCCATTTTCGAAAGAGTGATGCGTATCTACGTCATCCAGCGACTGGACCGGGATAACCCCTTTCAACGATGCGGGAAAACGGTTTTGCGGATATTTTTCTCCGGGATCGGCTGCAACGACAATCATGCCTTTTTGCTGCGCTTTGTTGATTAGTTGCGCCAATAAGGGGTCTTCCGGACCGGATAAACTTAGATTAAGTATTTTCGCACCCAGTTTTATGGCGGTATTGACCGCTAAAGCGAGCGAAAAACTGTTACAGCTCGCTTCGAATGAACCCGATTGGTCGGGCCAACAAGCTTTAAGTGCAATAATTTTGGCGTCAGGAGCGACACCTATGATACCGGTTTTATTGTCTTTTCTTGCTGCAATGACACCGGTAACGGCTGTACCATGCATATCGTCACTGAAGCCTTTGGAAATGGCGGAAACGAAATTCTTATTCAATTCGATTTGTCCGGCAAGATCCGGATGTTCCATATCCACACCGGTATCGATTACGGCAATGGCGATGTTTTTGCCGGTAGAGCGGCCATGCGCGCTTTCAATCTCCATTGAATGCATATTGGACTGTAATTGATAATACGGGTCGTTGTAACGATGGCCTTCGGTTTTATAGCGGTGCAGTTTTTGCACTATCTCGATTTCCTCCTCCTGAGACATCAATTGAATCGCGCTATTGGCCGAAAGCCCAACTGGAAGTAGATAGACGGCGCAATGCACGCCGATTTCGGTCATCGGCCATTCGGTCAGTTTGACTAAGCCGTATTTTTCCGCAAGTTCAGAAGTGATCCGTTGGCTCCAGGATGAGCTCTGATAACTGCCCCGGCGGCGATAGCCGAAGGCGGACGCGTTGGTTTGGATACGGCCGATATGTTGATCTCTGAAACCGACCATGATAATGCGGTCGGCATAAGCAGCGTTTAACAACAGGTCTTCGGCTGTATCGTTTTCGCGGCCGAATAGCGGTGAAGACAACAGCCACAGAATCGCAATTGAAAGGATAATGCCTGGTTTGGACATAACGACTTTACCCGGAGTTGTCTGGTGAAAGCGCCGAAAAAGCAGGTTCGGCAAAAATAATTTGATTATTTTTGCGTAAATTCCGCACCAGTTCTGAAATCTCCGATTCGGCGATTTTATTGTTCTCGATTCTGATAACGTATACCCCTTGTTCGCTCGGCCCGGAAACGATTTTACCGGGCAGGGATGAAACGACACGGTTAATCTGGGCTTCCTGTATGTTTTTACTGAACACGACACGGATTTCGTTAGTGTTAAGGTGGATTTGTTGACCATCCGAAAGCGTATGAAATTGAGTAACAGGTTGCTCGAAAGAACCCAATAAGGCGGATTTTATAAGCAATGTTAACCCTAGCAGCACGACTGCGGCTTGGGCGAAAACGGCATAGCCGAATATCGTTAGTTTGTTATTGGACCGGAAAATCCGGTTTTTAAAATCGACGGGGACGGATTGTTTTTCTTGATCAGTCAGTATTTTTGAGTCCTCTTGCTGAATTTTGTCCATTAAATTAGAGAAAGAGGCGTGTGCTTGAGAGGACAAAGGGTCATGTTCACAGACCCATTGCGCTATTTTGTTAAGTTCCAGCAACTCGGCGCGGCACTGTATGCAACTCTTCAAGTGGGACTCCACTCGGTTTTTCTCGTCGGTGTGCAGTGAATCGTTTACATACCAGGGGAGCAGCATCGACACTTCCTGGTGTAATGTGCGTTTTGAATCATGAATTGGTTTCATAAGCTGATCCGGTCATTCAATATCGTGTTCGGGAAGCGTATCCATTCTTTGCAAGTTTTTCGATAATTTCACACGGGCGTGGAACATTCGGGTTTTGACAGTATTCTCTGAACACTCCATTAAAACCGCTATTTCCTGGTAACTCATGCCCTGAAAATAGGTTAACTCAACGACGGCGCGTTGTTCAGGGGAAAGCACCTTAAAAGCTTTCTCCAATAAATCCGACGTTTCCACCTGCTTCAGTCCTACATCGGTTGCCCCGAATTGCAAACTTTCCGTTTCCATCGTGTCCAACGATTCTTCCATGTCTCTTAGAGTTCCCCGGAGCGACTGCCGCGCCTTATTGTAAGCGATGCCGAAAATCCAAGTGGATGGTAAGCAGGTTCCATTATAAGTCTCGGATTTTTGCCAAACCACATACATGACGTCGTTGATAATTTCATCAATCGAACAGTGACTGTTTATTTGAGAAACAAACCGGTGTAAACGACTATAATAAATCAAATATAATTCTTTTAAAGCGTTTTCATCCGATTGTCCGATGCGGCTGAGCAACTCTCTTTCTTTTCGGTTTTTGTCGAAAACTTTGTTTTCTGCGACTGGCCTTATTCCGCTGGCGATTTTCATCGGTTATTGATAGCTTGTTTAAACATCCGGATATTCACGTTACGTTTAGCTGTATATTGCAACCGGAAATGAAAAGGTTTCATCGGAAAGAAATTTTTTTGATGTGGAACGGAATCAGAAACCGACCGAAATAGAAAAAACCACCGTCGAATCGAGTGTTTCCGGATAGTTTTTGATGACGTCATGCACACCCGCATCGTGCGTTTCGGCTGTTTCCATCGCGTCGAAATAACGCAGATCGAAGCCGAGGAATTTATAATAAACACTGATCCCGCTATTCCAGTAAAGATAGTCATATTCTATAGCATCCTTGGTCAAGCTATAGCCGATAGCTGCCGAGATTTCCAGCCAGTCAGTTAGGGGATATCGACCGCTTGCTTCAAAGTCGGCTGCCGCGTGGCCGCGATGATAGTAATCCTCCGAAAATGAGACTTTGGCCGTTACAAGATCGCTGTAATGCAGAAATCCATAGAGTTCGTTATAGTCAGAATGTTCTCCAAATATCGCACCGTTGTAGAAATATCTAGATAGCTGTAGATCCATTCTCCATTCTTCCGCAATCGGAAAGCTCCAGCCCAGATAGGGAATAATTTCGAATTGAGCCCGGTCGTCGAATCCTTTGTCGCCAAAATCAACTCTGGAGGCGGTGGTACCTAAAAAAAATCCGGAATCGTGTTCGTAATCCAGGTTTGCCAGAGCGGAAAAATCGTCATGGCTTTTCGAATATCCACGCCAAACGTAATTAGTCGTTGCGGTAATCGAACCGTGAATTTCAGAAAGAACAGCGAATGGGAAAAGTAAAAAAAGACTTAAATAAAAAGCAGCGGTGTTTTTTCTGAACGATTCCTTCATATCAATTTATTTTAGTTGTAATGATCAATAATGAAGAGGCTTTTGATCCGGGAAACTGACCGGGGAATTTGAATATTATAATTTATTTAAAGAAATATTGGGATCTTCTGATGGATTGTGTGGATTCACTGTTTTAAATAAGCCATAAAGGGGGTAATGGTAATGTTATATCGGGGGCGGGATGGTGCGCGGAAAGACTCGTCTAATACGCCGGTTAATAAACTAAAGGCTAAATCTCAGCACCGACGGATAAATTTCTGCGATAAGTCAAAATAATCGATATAGAGCGGGTTTATCGCTCGATTACATTAGGCGTTGGACCATTTTTCGTGTAATTTTTCATATTCGTCGGTGGTTGTGACCAAGACGACTTCGTCGTCTTTTTTAAGTTTTGTCTCAGGATCAACGGGTTGAAAGACATTGTCTCGATAGAGGAATATCACTCTAGATTGTTTCGGTAATCCTAGGTCGCCAATCGGACCCTCATTGGTTTCGTCGGCAACAAAACTGAATAGTCTGACATTGTTTCGAATGACCGCTGACAGTTCCAGAATATTTCTTCCGGCGGCTATGTTCGCTAGATAGCGGGCATTGGTCAGGGTCGGAATAATGGTATCGTTCAGCCCCAGTTCGATGCAGATATGTTCGAATTCAGGGTCTTCCACTCGGGTGATGACCCGTTTGACGCCCAAAGAGCGGGCCACCAAGCTAGCGATAATATTGGCTTCGTCGCTTTTGGTCAGGCAAAAAAGAATATCGATTGTTCCCGGATCGGTTTCCTTCAGAATTGCCGGCTTGCTGCCATTGCCGTGGACAAACACGCAATCGATTTTTTCCATCAGGTCATCGATGACCGCTTTGTCATTTTCGATAATGATCGCTTCATGACCCGCTTGGAGCAGTAACTTTGCGGTAGCGACTGCCAGCGAAGAGGCTCCGATAAATACGACTTTCAAGTTTTACTCCCCATTTTGATCCAGGTTCGCGGATAAAGGAACACTAAAAAGGCCAAAAATTCGACCCGACCCAATAACATGTCGAAAATCAGGATTATTTTCAGGCCTGATTCCAAATCGGTTTTTGTGATTCCGCTCGACAAACCGGTGGTTGAGCAGGCGGAAACCACTTCAAATAAGGCGTTTAGCGGATCGTAACCCGCCAACAGGAATGGAAACCAGGAGCATAAGACGGTACCGACGAAAATCAAAATCAGCATTAAGACTCGTTCAATTTCGTTGGCTTCCAGTTTGTCGCCGCCTAAACGATGCTCCAGCACGACATGATCAGGCAATGCGGTGCGAACGATAAAAAATTGCAGCAATCTAAGAGCGATCAACAGACGCAGAATTTTGATACCGCCGGCGGTCGATCCTGTAGAACCTCCGATTAACATCGAAAAAATAAGGCTCAATTTGGATGCATTATCTAAAGATGCCACATCGACATTGGAAAAACCTGTCGTGGTTTGGGCCGATAATCCTAGAATCACTGCACTTTTCAGTCTCGATAATGCATCGGCTTCGCCATTGGAGGTGCAGAAAAATAATAAGCCGATCACGATAAACGATAGTATCAGCAAAGATCTGATTTCCAGATTAAACGAAAATTCTTTCAAACCGCTCCGGATGAAACGGTAATAAAAAGGCAAGGAAACCGCGCCCAATACTCCGCATAATACCATTAAAAATTGCGCCGGCCATCCGTTAATGGCAGCTAGACTGGCATCGTAAATCGAAAATCCGCCCGTCGACACACCGCTTAAAGCATGGGTTACGGCACTCAACGGTTCAACGCCTGCCAATAATAAAAAGGTGGTCGCAAAAACAGTTATCGTGGCGTATATGACGAGCAATTTGATCGAGTGACTCCGAGCGTTCCCTAAAATGCCTCGATTATCGCTGATATCACCCATTGCCAGCCGGCGAGCGGCAATACCTTGATTTAAAAATAACAGGGCGATCGAGAAAACAACAACGCCCAAACCGCCGTACCATTGCATCCAGGCGCGGGCAAATAAAAAACCGGTCGAATGTTCCTGAATATGACTGATCGTACTGAGTCCTGTTGTCGTTACCGCAGAAACCGCTTCAAAAAAAGCATCGATCCCATTCATGTTTTCGCTGATAAAAGGGATACATCCGGACGCCGCAGACAGGAAAAAAGAGAGCGCGGAAATGATCAATACTTCGTTGTCTTTGATATTTTCCGGCGCTTGCAGACGAGACAGCGGTAGGCAAATAGCGCCGAGTAGTACTAATGCGACTAATTGACTGAATAAAAAAGGCCAGTCACCATCCAGGCCGGCCACAAGAACGGGTATCAACCTTAGGGCAATGACGACCAAGCCGATGCGGGCTAAGTATCGTGTTAATACCCGATAACGCACCGGTTGGGATAAAGTGCGGGAAACGTCGGAAAAACTCATGGCAAGGTTACAACCTCAATGTGTCGATTATTTTAATTTTGCACTATTTTGGTTGTCAGTACCTAATGAGAAAAATCGAAGGCTTTTGGAATTTTCCATTGATAGGAAATTAGGAACAATATTGCCCGATACTTTTCTTTATGAGAGGTCAGAGTGTATGTTAGAGTTTGATTGGCATTCTTACTTGCCGGTTTGATCCCAAGGCCTGTTTATAACGCCATTGATTTGTTGCCGAAAGGAGTTCGTGACGAGACATTTTTAGCGCTGTAAAGCAAATATCGGCTTAATTAATCATTATCTATGTGGGGGAAGTGATGAAAGTAGAACAAAAAACCTTGTTGCAATCCTGGCGAAAAGAGCTGAAGATTTTATTTCAAGCCCATTATGTCAGATCGATTTCCATCCGGCGTATGAATTATCTACTGGGTTTTCCGGTTATCGTGATTGCGATGCTCGTTGCCAGCTATATCTTTTTTACCATTAATCATAATCCGAATTTTTGGGTAAAAATGATGGCCGGTATGCTGCTCTTGCTTTGCGCAATTCTGGCTTCCTTGCAGACCTTTTTAAAATACTCCGAGCAGGCGGAAAATCACCGTAACGCCAGCGCCAGATACCAGTCGCTGCACCATTCCGTCGATCAGTTGTTGGCATTTGCACCGGAGGATGAGAAAGTCTTGGCGGCATGGTGTGACAAATTGCGCGATCGTTGGGATGAATTGAATCTGGAAGTTCCCAACGTCAACAAGGACGAAGGTGAGCGACTCAGGTCAACGGCCAGCCATGGCAGAACCCATCGAATGGAACATCACCCCGAAAGATCGGAAAAAGCTGCCGAGGTCGAAGCGGAAACTTCCGAACTGAGTCATGAACAGGAAGCAGAGAAGTCTTAAATTCATATCGTTAAGGCTCATCGCCTGGCCGGCGATGAGCTTGGAATGGCTGTGGAATTGAGCGATTTTTAAGGTTTTTAAAGGAGTATGGGTGCAGATCGGGAGAAGTTACAGCCATTTTTTCCTTTTAAAATAAAGCAATGAAGCGGTACCGACGACGATGAACAACAGCCACAATGCCGGGTAAGACCAGCGCCATTTCAATTCCGGCATATATTCGAAGTTCATGCCGTAAATTCCGGCGATAAAGGTCAGCGGAATAAAGATCGTCGCAAAAATGGTCAGAATCTTCATGGTTTCGTTCATTTTGTTGCTGAGGCTGGTGAGATAAATGTCCTGCATGGCGGCGATTCTTTCCCGGTAGGACTCCAGCGAATCGGTGACGCGGAGGACATGATCGTGAATATCGCTGAAATAACGCAGGGTTTTTTCCTCCACCAGTTCGGTGTCGGAGTGTTGGATCTCGGTCAACAGTTCGCGCAATGGGCTTATACTGCGTTTCATTCCGATTAGTTCACGGCGGAGTTGTTGAATCGTCGATAATGTGCTGTCGGAAGGGTTGTCAAGCAAACTGTCCTCCAGCGGGTCGATGATTTCATCCAGACTGTCTTCAACCACAAAATACTCGTCGACTACCGTATCAAGAATCACATAGGCCAGATAGTCGCTGCCCGATTGGCGGAGCCTGCCTTTACGGTTTTGCAATCGGTTATGGATCGGGTGAAAAGTATCGTCGGTTTTTTCTTTGAAGGTGATGACATAATTGTCCAGCAACAGAATGCTGATTTGCTCGTAATTAATAAGAAAATTGCCGTTGTTTTCCGCACTAATGCCCTTAAGGACCAGATAAAGAAAGTTTTCGTATTCCTCCAGTTTCGGACGTTGGTGGGTGCTTAGGATATCTTCCTGAACCAGTGGGTGAATATCGAACTCCAGGCCGATATTCTCCACGATGCTGGTATCGACCAAGCCGTCGATATTGATCCAGGTAACCAGCCCTTGACGAGGCAGTTGCTTGAGCTCGGAGATTGCGGTGATATCGCAATAGTTCAATGCATCGGCATTGTATTGGACCACTGTGATTTTGCATTCTATGTCGTGAATTTTACCGATATGAACCAATGAGCCGGGTGACAATCCGGATTTGTCGGCCGAACTGTTGAGTGCCTTTATATGGGAGCGCTTATGCAGACGGTGCCACGCCGGGTAAGTGAATTTCATACGTTATTGCCTGTAATCGATAATTGATCGGAAATCTTGAAGAATTCGAATTAGCGAGAAGACTATTTTACTAATATCGGCTATTCTGCAGGTTTTATCTACTTTTCTTTGTTTTAGTGATGATAGCAGTGAGTCGTTTGGGAGTATTGTTCTGGTCGGTTTTAGTGTTGTATCTGTCCGTTACGGGGGCAGCGGTTGCCAAGCTCGGAACACAGACGGAACAAGCGTTGCAATCGGTGCGGGAAAAAATCAGCGACATAAAAGCCAAACCCAATCTGGAAGAATCTCTGAAACTCCGGATTCTCAATATTTATTATGCGGCAGAAGATAATTTCGAAGACTTGCAAAGTTTTGAACAGCAGATTCAGGAGGATCAAAAGCAGCTGAAAAGTCTTCCGGTAGAAATCAAACAATTGGAGAGACGTGTTGCCGATACCCAAGCCCAATTAAAAACACAAAAACCGGAAAAATTTTCGCTTTATCCCACCGATGAACTGGAACAGCGCTTAATCATAGAAAAGTCTTCGCTGAATGATTTGAAGTCTTCAATGAGTCGTTTGGAGCTTCAGATAGCCGAACAGCTTAAACTACCGCAGCAAATCAGAGAACAGGTTCCTGAAATCAAAAGCTTGCAGAATAGTACGTTGCAAGAACAGTCGACATTATCCAATGCGGTTCAGAACAAACTTGAACTCGACGCAAAGCAGATGCAGCTGGACAGCCGGGCTCGCAAACTGGCCGCCCAGCTGACGCTACTGGATCTGGAAAATCTCGTTTACCCGCTTAGATCGCAAGCCCAGAAGTTGCAACTGCAGTTACAAACTTTGCAGAGCGAACAATTGTCCACCTTGATTAAAAATATCGATGACTATTTGATTGAAAGGCGGCAGCAAGAAATCGATAAGGCCCAGGCGGCGCTGATACAGGCGGAAAAGGAAGCGGCCGGGAAGCATCCGGTGATTCAAGCGGCGACGCGGGAGAACATTCGCTATAACCAGATGCTGCAGGACACCAATCGGAAATTGGAACAATACCTCAATCAAAAAAGCGAAACCGAAACGCTATACAAACAATTGGAGAAAGATTTCCAGAGCGCTGAGCAGAAAATTGACTTGGCCGGACTGAGTCCAGCTTTGGGAAATCTGTTGCGAGAACAACGTCGTAACTTGCCGTTGCAGAAAAATTTTCAACCGGTATTCGATAAGATTCAAAAAGAAATCGCTTTGGCCGGTCTCGAGCAGTTTCAATTGGATGAAGTGCAGAAAAACCTTTCGGATATGGATCAAGCGTTAAGGGCAAAAATGGACGCATCGGTTGCCGCCGATACCGATGACAGCGAAAAGCTCAAGATACGCACCGAATTGCGAATGCTGTTGAATCATCAGAAAGAGTTGGTATCGAAGTTGAGTTCGGTTTATGCCGGTTACTCGAGAACGCTGGCTGATGTGGATTTCGCCATGCATCAATTGGTGGCGTTGGGAGAAAAATACGGCCATTACCTGGATGAGCGACTTTTATGGGTACCCAGTGCGCCGGTCATCGATAAACATTATGTAATCGAAATCCTAAAATCTTTCGTTTGGTTAACCGATCCGGGCCATTGGATGCGAGTCGCCGTCGACATTAAGCACAGTATTCAAAGTAGTCCCGTGTTGACGTTGATCGGTTTTATTATGATTTCGTTGCCGCTGTGGTTCGGGAAAGCGATCAAAACCGATTTGCAGGAGCTGCTTGCCAGTATCAGCAGGCCTTACGTCGACCGGTTTAATTTTACTTTTTTAGCGTTAGGTTATGTTTTTTTACGGGTCTTGCCTTTGCCGCTGCTGGTCGTTTGGCTGGGATCTTTGCTGATGCTTGACAGTCACTCAGCGAGTTTCAGTCTTTCGGTGGCTCAAGGTCTGATGGCGGCTTCGTTACCGTTACTGATTATCCAGTTTTTTTATCGTCTGTTTAAGCCGAAAGGCGTGATGCAAGTGCTTTTTTATTGGCAGGATTACAATATTCAATTATTAAGCGGGCAATTGAGGTGGATTCGTTTTATTGTGATACCGGCCATTTTTTTGATCGCTATGTTCGTCGATGATGCCTACTCAGAGCACAGTTATTCGTTGGGGCGGATGGCTTTGATTGTCGCCATGTTAGCGCTCACCTATATGTTGCATCGCTTGGCTCATCCTGTCACGGGCTTGGCGAAAGATTATTATCGGGAATACCCAGACAACTGGAGCAGTCGTTTACGTTACATCTGGTATGGCATTTTGGTAACGATCCCATTGACCATTATCGGTTTTGCTATCGCCGGTTACTATCAAAGCGCTTTGGAGTTACAACACAAACTTGTTGTTTTGTTACGGTTGATATTTTTTACCACCTTGTTGCACGAAGTCGTGATGCGCTGGATGGTATTGGCTAATCGCCAATTGGCACTGAAAAATGCCCGGCAAAAGCGCAAGTTAATGCAGCAAGAGCAGGCAAACACCAAGGATAAGCCCGGAGGGGCGGACGTCATTAATCTGGAAGAGGAGCCGCTACTCGATATTTCGACTATTAACGCGCAAAGCCATAAGCTGGTGACGGCCATGATTTTGGTCATTTTAACGGTCGGCAGTTGGTTGATATTGAAGGATATCTTGCCGGCGTTTTCTATTTTCGAACGCGTGGTGCTATGGCAACACATGGCGATGGTCGACGGTCAGGAAACCTTGCAGCCGATCACCTTGGTCAACTTGTTCCTTTGTCTGCTATATCTGGTGTTGATGTTGGTTTTCGTCAATAACTTTCCCGGGCTGATCGATTTGCTGTTTGTCGGTAAGTTCAGTATGACGGCGGGTAGCCGCTACGCGCTGATTCAACTCACCCGCTATGCCGTCGTCGCGTTGGCATTTGTCGCCATCGCCAATGAATTGGGCGGCAGTTGGTCTCAGGTGCAGTGGTTGGTCGCGGCGGTCAGTGTCGGTTTGGGTTTCGGACTGCAGGAAATTTTCGCCAACATGGTTTCGGGTATCATTCTTTTGTTCGAGCGTCCCATCCGAGTGGGCGATACCGTCACGGTCGGGGATGTCAGCGGCAAAGTCAGCCGGATTCAGATGCGGGCGACGACTATCATCGACTGGGACTTGAAAGAACTAGTGGTGCCCAATAAGACTTTTATCACCGAAAGATTGGTCAACTGGACGTTGACCGACACTGTGACTCGGGTTGTGATACCGGTTGGTATCGGCTACGGTTGCGACGAAGAATTGGCGTTGCGGATTTTTAAGCAGATTTTCGAAGAAGCCCCGCTTGTGCTCGACGACCCCGAGCCGGCCGTCTTCTTCCTTGGTTTCGGCGAAAGTTCGCTGGATTTCAGTTTACGGGTATTCGTCAGGGATCTGAGCGATCGGTTGCCTGTCACGGATGACCTGCACAGGCGCATCAGACGGGCCTTCAAGGAGCACAATGTCGAAATTCCGTTTCCGCAGCGCGACTTACATATACGTTCGTCCGATGTGCCTTTACATCAAGTGTAAGAGGGCCTTCCCGTCTGGCTCAGCGGGATGTCGCAACTGCTCGGCCGGGGAGTTTTGGCAAGATACTGTTGGTGATAGTCTTCGGCATAATAAAATTCCGGCGCCGGCATAATTTCGGTCGTGATCGGGCCGAAACCCGCTTCATTGAGCTTCTGTTGATAATGGGTTTGACTGGCCAGGGCATCGGTTTCTTGTTCGTCGGAAAATGTGTATATCGAAGAACGATATTGGGTGCCGACATCGACGCCTTGTCTCATGCCTTGAGTCGGGTTATGCGCCTCCCAGAATACCGCTAATAATTGCCGATAACTGATGACAGCGGGATCGAATACCACCTTGACCACTTCAGTGTGGCCGGTTAGGCCGGTACAAACTTCCTCATAGCTGGGATTAGGCGTATAGCCACCGGCATAGCCCACTGCCGTGCAATAGACGCCGGGCAGTTGCCAGAATCTTTTTTCGGCTCCCCAAAAACAACCCAGTCCGAACAGCGCCTGCTCGAAACCTTTGGGAAAAGGCGGAAGAATGGGATGCCCGGTCACGGCATGCTTTCCCGGTGTGCAAATCGGTGTGTCGCGCCCCGGTAATGCTTCGTCCGGGCCGGGAAGTTGTGTTTTTTTGCTGGCTGTAAACATGGCGGCCGCCCTGTAATCCGTTTATGACGATAGGTATAGATTATAATAAGCGTATTTAGTTTAGTCAGTTCCCAATAAGGTATGAAACAACAAGATTGTCTGAGACGTTTTCTTTTCGAAGAATTGGGCGTGCGCGGCGAATGGGTGCGCTTGCACGATAGTTTATTACAAGCCAAGCAATTTCAGAGTTTGGCGAACGACGCTGTAGATTCGCAATTTGGCCAGGCTTTGGCTGCGGTGGTATTGCTGTCGGCGACGATCAAATTCCAAGGTTCGATGATTCTCCAAATGCAAGGCAGCCGGGACCTGAAGACCTTGGTGGCACAGGCGACTAATGAACGTAAAATCAGGGGGTTGGTACGCAGTGCGACGACGGTTGATGGAGCCAACATAAAGGAAATGATGGGAACGGGGCAATTGGTGTTGACGGTGGAGTCTGAAATTTCAGAACCTTATCAGGGCATCGTGCCGCTGCAAGAGCCGAATCTGGCCGATGTTTTACGTACTTATTTCAGCCAATCCGAGCAACTGATGACCCGGTTATGGCTGTTTGCCAATAAAACTCATGCCGCCGGTTTATTAATTCAGGAACTTCCCGACCATAAAGATTACCAATCAGATTGGGAGCGTATAGAAATGTTAGCTGATACCGTCACGGAAACGGAAATGTTGACATTGGATTGCGAAGATTTGCTGTACCGCTTGTTTAACGAGGATAAAGTCAGGTTGTATGAACCGGAAACGGTGGAGTTTCGTTGCAATTGTTCGCGGCAGAAAATAAGTACGACCTTGTCGGCTTTAGGGCGAGATGAGCTGGAAAGCCTATTGAAAGAACGCGACGACATCGAGGTGGGTTGTCAGTTTTGCGGCAAGGAATACCGCTTTGATAAGGTGGATGTTGGAAATATACTAGAGAATCAATCGGTTGAAACAGAAGGCAGTGACACACGGCATTAGTTGATGATTGAAGAAACAATGACAAGCCTGTTTTCATTCCTTCTTTAAGCATATTAAAGCTCCGGTTAGTTCGGTTCGAATAAGACGAAAGCAGGTTTGTTGTAGAGGTGGTTCTAATGAAAATGAAATTGGGCAGAATATTTCGGCTGTTACTGATATTCAGCTTGTTGTCCACCATGACCGGCTGTTTCTATTGGTGGCGCGCCTATCAGACTTATCTGCAAATGGATGAATTCGACGAACACTTTGCGATCAGCGTGAAAGACGATTTCACCGTGCACTTCAAAGACCCCGTGTTGCTCAGCGAGGATTTTGTTTCGTTGGCGAAATTAAGACCGAGCGAAGCAAAAACAACTGATTACGGTAAATTGTGGAAGTATCGTTTCCGTAAGGTGGATAAAGATGGCCTGATTTTATCGCCGGAAGTCAGATTTTCTTTCAATCTGGCTTTTGATCGTGATGATCGAATTAAATTCTGGTCGTTTTCTCCGCTATTTCTGCAAATTGCGCCTGCCGAATTTCTGGAATTGTCGTTTCGTTCGTTGGGAGGGGCGGAAATCAATCAAGATCAACGCCAATTGAAGGTCAATACCGATAAAGTAAAAAAAATCGATACCGATTTGCCGCTCAAGTCGAAGGTATTGGCGCAACTGGGCCAGCCATTGGAGATTAAAGATCAGCCCGAGCAGGAGATCTATCTCTATCATTTCGTTCTCGAAGCCTATGACATCGAAGAAGGCTACGAAGACCGGGCGTTAAGTGAAGTCAAACTGACGTTCGACAAAGATACCCAGGAATTGGTCAAAATGTCCGGACGTTTTGCCGGGTTGAAAATTTCGATCAATTATCGCGATTATCAACAACAGCAGGTTGCGCAAAAAAAATCGGCTTAATATTGGATCTTTGTCAAAAGCAGTGCCTCCGGATGGTTCCTCTCTAGTATTGATGCGACTTGTATCGGAGTAATCATAGGTATCTCCATTCGGCGAAACGGGCGGCTTGGCCGCAATAAAGGCCATTGGCATTGGTCAGGTTCCAGACAATAGCATTGCTGATTAAAAAACGCTTACCCTGTTTCGAGATACGTATTCCTTGATAATCATCGATAAAGCCGTTTCGGCTGACTTGCTCCAATAAACGTTGGCGTTCCTCTCGGTTAACCGGTTCGGCGGAAAGGCGGGACGGCGTTCGGGTAAATTCCGCCCACTCCATCTCGAAGAGTTCGAGCGCGGTCCGATTAGCGTAATTGAAGATCGGATCGGTTTCTGTTCCGTGCGAGACCACAGCAAAAGGTGCCTCGAACAAAGCTTGGGCGAATTCAAAGGGATTTTCCATCGGAGGAATCAAACGTTTGTGCAGCAAATAGCGGTAGCTGTTGGCAAGTAACTCAGCGTGGGCGGCTTGAAAATCGTTTTTTTCTGAAGGGTAATGCATCACTTTTCTACACTTTTTTACGGCTAAAATAATCGTATCTAATTAAAGGCCCGGCTTGCCAGCAATTGGCATGTACGGTTGCTGTCGGTTTAAGTCCCGTGATTGATGTTTGTCGAAAAACTTATAGGTTTAGAGGTAAATAGGCGTATATTCTTGCCGTGGGTATCCGGCTTCCATCGCTTTAAAAATATCGATTGTCGAATGAGGCGGTTAATATGAATTTATGTTAAAGGAGCAGAAAGATGAAATTCAACCCTTGTGTTTCCGGCCAATGTACTTACGAGGGTACGCACTGTCAAGGGTGTGGTCGATCGCACGAAGAAATTGCCGAAACCAAAAAAATGGTCATGGCTCTGGTTAACTTTGCGCAAGAGCAAGACTACGAAAATATAGAAGATTTCGCAAATTTCATCGGTAAAAGCGTACTCAAGAAATTGCAGAATCCGTAGGGAAATGATTAACGGAATCAGTTGCACCTTGTAGTAGGGGAAAACGGGGAAACCTCTTAAGCGTTACATTAGAGCAATGATTTTTGTCGTCGTATTGATCGCGTTAGTTGCCAAAAAATTGTAAGGATTTATGAAATTGTTAAAAATTTACTTTGATTAAGGAAACGTGACGTTATTCTAAGTAGACGTAACTTGGAATAGCCGCGGTTTGACAGGAGCTGATGGTTGCTCCGTGGCTATTCACTTTATTTTCCTTCAACCGGGCAGCAGACATGGTTAAAAACAGGAGAATAAGACAGTACAGCGCGCTTGGAGTTGGTGCCTTATTGGGGACAATTTATTTATTCTGGCTCGCTCTGCCTCAGGGAGAAACATTATTAATGCCCGGGCCGAACAATATCGGTCATGAAGATATTTATTGCTCCGATTGTCATAGTCCGGCTGAAGGTTCATTCCGCCAACAGCTTCAGGCAAAATTACAACATTGGCTAGGTTATCGGGCTATTGCCACTGAATTTGGCCGCCAACCGGTTACCAATCGACAATGTGCGGGATGTCATAAACGACCGGATGATCGCCACCCGGTTTATCGCTTTTTCGAGCCTCGATATCGAGAGGTTAGAAAAAATCTAAAGCCTCAATTTTGTATTTCCTGTCATACCGAACACAGCGGTGCCCGAGTGACGTTGGTCGACATAGGTTATTGCCGAGAATGCCATCAAAAACTGCGGATGAAAGAGGATCCATTAAATATATCTCATGCCGACTTGGTTGAAGCTGAACGGTGGAGCACTTGTCTCGGCTGTCATGACTTTCACGGTAATCATGAAATAAGGGCAGGAGAGATCGTTGCAGATGCGTTCTCCAAAAATATCGTGGAGGCTTATTTTAAAGGAGGACCTTCTCCTTATGGCGATAAAAAAATTTATCAAGCAAGCAGACGGCCAAGACAATGAGAACTAGACGTTTTATTGTGGATTGTTTGTTCTTAACGGTATTAATTGTCTATTTCTTTGTGACCGCTCCGGCACCGTTGCCGACTGTCGAGCAAAACAAGGAAACAGAAATTGAGATAGAAGACGTTTTTACGCTTCTTGCTTCGGAAAACGATGCGGCCAGGGCTTTGTGGACTCAGGCTATCGTTAAAGACGGCAAACTGGCTGGATTGAAATTCAGTGAAGATTGGCGAACGGCTTCGGTCGAAGCGGGCCCTTTGCCGGCTATGTTTCTTAGGGAGATAGCCCGGAATATGGAGCGCAATCCGTTGAGACTCAGTTTGTTCCTGGGTTCCGATTTTCCGATCAACACGGCAAATCGGTTCAGCGGCGATCAAATGGCGAAATACCAGCAATTAAAGATTACCGGTCGCCCGCAATTTTTTCGGGAAAACGACACGTCTCTTTACACGGCAATGTTTGCTGACTCAGCGATTTCCGAAGCTTGCATCGATTGCCATAACGACCACCAAGACAGTCCCAAAAATGATTGGCAATTACTGGAAATCATGGGGGCAACGACATGGATGTATCCTAAGTCCAGTGTATCTCCACTTGAATGTCTGCAGCTGTTAGCAATGTTTCGGGAATCGGTCGAAAAGGCTTACTTGCGGTACCTGGATAAGGTCAAGACTTTTAGGGATCCGCCTATGATCGGTGAGCGTTGGCCCGAATCCGGTTATTTTTTACCGGATAGTGAAACATTTATGACAGCACTCGAAAAACGTTCTTCAAGCTTAACTTTAGCCGGATTGTTGAATATTTCCGGTGGCGGCACCATCCGAGGTATCAGCGGTGACTAGGAAATACACAATCGCCGGCGGATTGTGCCTGATCGCTTATGTTGTCCAGGATGTTTTTGCACTGAAATGGGCATGGCTGCAACAGATGCAACAAGATGAGATCTACAAACAGATTAGCGGTTTGACATTGTTGCTCATTATATTTCAGCAGTGGAGGTTGTTCTGGTTGAGAATGCAAAATCACAAGGCGGCAACCTATGCGCTGCTGATGCGGCACTTATTTTGGGGCGTGATTGTATTATTTCCATTTTACTTTCATGTCAATAACTTAGGCTATGGCTATTTGTTTGTGCTAAGCAGCGTCTTTCTCGTGACCTATGCGTTGGGTTTGTTATATCCGCCAACAATAGGCATCCATAGTAAAAGTCTCTGCAATCTTTGGCTCATTGCTCATGTCGCTTTGTCCTGTTTTTTGATTCTGCTGATCGGACAACATATTTTTATTGCATATTGGTATGAATGAGTTGGAATTTGAGCGCTATATCCAAAACATAGACGAAAATGAATTTTGACGTTTATAACGTGCACTCTAGTGCGAATGTGATCTTGATAGTTGTAATCTGAAGATAGTGTGAATGTTTGCACTGTGTCTTGGCTTTCAAAGAGGATATTTTCAATGAGAAAAGCGGGCACTCTTTTTCCTGTTTATAGCGGTTTGTTGATAGTCGGCGCATTGATCCTATTGGGGTCGAACTTACTGCTTGGTTGTGAACCGATAGTACTTCAAGAAAACTCCGAGCTGGAGGAAGATAGCCATCATTGTTGCGGACCTTCACAGACCGTATCCGCACATCTGGTTGATTGTTTAGTGCCGGGGCAAATTCGTAAATTAGGGAGTTATTCGACTTACGTATCGAGCCGTAAACCGGTCAAAACGACTGCACAAGATTGCGAAATTAGAGGCGGTGAATATGTAGCTCATGAGAGGGCCACTCTGCAGACTGCTTTGCGGGTTTGGTTACGGGCCGCTCAGGAAGGAGAAGTCGAAGCTCAGCGTATCGTCGGAAAGATTTTCGAGGAAGGTATGGGGAGCCCTCCCGATCTGGCGATGGCGGCAAAATGGTATCGAATGGCGGCTGCGCAAGGCGACGCAGAGGCACTGAAGTATTTGGAAAAAATCAATCCTGAAATCGCAAAGATGGAGTCGGCAACGTCAAATAACTCGGAAAGGCATATAAACGCTGACCACATAACGCGAACAGTCAAGCCTCCAAGTGCTAAGATCGAGATCGAGATCGAGATCGAGATCGAGGTTGAGGGAGAGCGGCGGTTAGTGGAGATAAGTGAGCAAACGCAGAACGAGGATACTCGGGATCCGATTAAATCATTTCAGACTCGTATAGAAGAATATCTGGCAACATTGAAGCAAGCTTCCTATGCTTTTAATCCACCGTCACCGATATTGGTCGCGAAACCAACTATCGTTTATCTTTTGATCGATCCCAAAGCAGATATAGCGCATCTCGTTGAACAGCTTAATAGTCTTGCCCCACGAAACGCCAGACACATTGATTCAGGAGAGACTAAATGGGCTCAGGTCATGGAGGCTTCGATGTCTGGCGATGATTTTAAGATAGATCCGTCTCTTCCAGTAAGAAAAACGCTAAGCCCCCTCGAGCCCGCCAAATGGAGTTGGGTGGTAACTCCAAAACATCCGGGGACTCATTTACCTCTGAGCCTGACGGTCAATGCAATCATACCGAGTAATTTTGCTCCACCTTATCAAGTCGTGTTGTTGCACAAAGAAATTGATGTTGATGTCACCATCTGGTGGTTATTTGATCATTATTTTGACAAGTACTGGAAATGGCTTTTGGGAGGATTAGCCGGCTTAATGACGGGTATGTTGGGCTGGTGGAAAACGAGAGGTCTAACTTCAAATCCTGTGCGAAAACGAATGCCTTTTAAAGAGATTAAAGGATTCAGACAGGATTGAAAATTAAATCTTTTCAAAGTCTTTAGCGTTCATTCGAGGTATATTCAACCAGTTTCTAGTCTAAAATAATTCAATGATTTATTTTTATGCTGTTTCCTTCATATTCATTGGAAAGTCAATTTTTAAGGTATTCCTAAGAAAGCGGCGATGGTAATATGAATTGGAG
>JBNLEI010000094.1:0-2439 GCA_050304855.1 Methylococcaceae bacterium | reverse complement strand
ACATGCCGACGCCGTATTACTGGGTGCGGTAGGCGGCCCGCAATGGGAACCGCTGCCGCATGCGGTGCGCCCGGAGCGCGGTTTGCTTGGCATACGCTCAGAACTAAACTTGTTCTCTAATCTGCGCCCAGCCATCCAGTATCCACAACTGGCTGAAGCCTCAACGCTGAAGCCGGACGTGGTTTCCGGCCTGGATATTATGATCGTGCGGGAGCTAACCGGCGGCATTTACTTTGGCCAACCGCGCGGCGTTAGAACGCTGGAAAACGGCGAGCAGCAGGGCTATAACACCTTGATCTATAATACTTCTGAAATTCGGCGCATCGCCCATTCGGCCTTCAACACCGCGCAAAAACGTCATCGCAAACTGTGTTCGGTCGACAAGGCCAACGTATTGGAATGCACCGAGCTATGGCGCCGAATAATGACCGAAGTCGGCAAAGATTACCCAGACGTACAATTAACACATATGTACGTGGACAATGCCGCAATGCAATTGATCCGCTCGCCTAAACAATTCGACGTATTAGTCACGACCAATATGTTTGGCGACATTCTATCCGACATCGCGGCGATGCTAACTGGATCAATTAGCATGCTGCCATCGGCATCGTTAGACGCCAATGGCAAAGGCATGTATGAGCCGATACATGGCTCTGCACCGGATATATCCGAAAAAGGTATCGCTAATCCGCTTGCAACAATACTGTCGGTAGCGATGATGCTACGCTATACATTTAACCAAAGCGATGCGGCCAAACGCGTTGAAACCGCAGTCAACGTCGCTTTAGATGCAAAAATCAGAACGGCAGACATCTACTCTGAAGGTATGACAAAAGTCAGCACTTCAGAAATGGGAGATGCGGTCGTTAACGCCCTAAAAGGAGCTTAATTTATGTCGAAAACTTACGATATCGCTGTTGTTGGAGCTACCGGCGCGGTTGGCGAAACTATGATCTCCATTTTGGAAGAGCGTAACTTTCCGGTCGGCAAAGTTTATGCACTGGCCAGCGAACGTTCGGCAGGAAAGCGTATTCCGTTTAAAGACGGATCTCTGATTGTTGAAAACTTGGCAAATTTCGATTTCTCGAAAGTGCAAATCGGCCTGTTTTCGCCAGGAGCTTCGGTTTCAGCCGAATATGCACCGAAAGCCGCTGCGGCAGGTTGCGTAGTCATCGACAACACCTCACAATTCCGTTATGACGACGACATTCCGTTGATCGTACCCGAAGTCAACCCGGAGAAAGTGGCCGACTATAAAAATCGCGGTATTATCGCCAATCCGAACTGTTCAACCATCCAAATGCTGGTTGCTTTAAAACCCATTTATGATGCGGTCGGAATTAACCGAATCAATGTCGCCACTTATCAAGCTGTTTCCGGAACCGGTAAGGAAGCAATCGAAGAATTAGCGACACAAACCGCCAACCTGTTGAACGCCAAGCCTATAAAAGCGAGTGTCTACCCTAAACAAATCGCATTCAACTGCCTACCGCAGATTGATGTATTCATGGACAACGGTTATACCAAGGAAGAAATGAAAATGGTTTGGGAAACACGTAAGATCATGGGAGATGACAACATTCAGGTTAATCCGACTGCCGTACGTGTCCCGGTATTTTACGGCCACTCGGAAGCAGTACATATCGAAACCAAACAAAAAATTTCCGCCGAAAAGGTACGCGAAATATTAGAAGCGGCCCCGGGTATAACCGTACTAGATCAAAGAGTCGATGGTGGCTACCCGACTGCAGTTACCGAATCATCAGGTCATGACGATGTTTATATTGGTCGAATTCGCGAAGATATATCCCATCCGATGGGTATAAACCTGTGGGTTGTAGGCGATAATGTTCGAAAAGGTGCTGCACTTAACAGTGTGCAAATAGCGGAGGTGCTGGTAAAAAATTACATCTAGGCTAAGATTAGCAAGCGACTTTAATACGTCTATCCGATAGTGCCGAGGTAATCCCAGTGAAGGAAAAGAGTGTGAAACATTTAACTAAAACGTTAGCGGTTGTTTCGTTATTTGCGCCGATAACGGCACAACCCTTAGGGATAGGCGACATTGAATTGCATTCTGCGCTCAATCAAAAGCTGAACGCCGAAATCCGCCTGCACCTTGACCCTGATGAAAATCCAGCCGACGTAACGGTCAGACTTGCATCACCAGAGAAGTTCGATAAGGCGGGCATTCCATGGAACTACTTCTTATCGAAAATCAAATTCAAGCCGGTAGTTCAGCCTGATGGTTCGATAATTATCAAAGTAACGTCTCGTGAAGTGCTCGCGGAACCATTTCTAGATTTTTTGATGGAAGTTGTCTGGCCACAGGGCAGCCAATTCCGTGAATTCACAGTGCTGTTGGATCCACCTACTGGTTACCGGCCACCAGTGGTTCCTACTGTTACCAGCACGCCTTTCCAAGTCGAACCACTT
>JBNLEI010000093.1:0-7338 GCA_050304855.1 Methylococcaceae bacterium | reverse complement strand
CCGGTGGCCGTTCTTGCCTTGTTCAAAGAATGCGGGGCGCCTCATCGATTGACATTGATTTTCGAAGGGGAAAGTTTATTCAACGACGGCACTGCCTTCGCCATGTTTTTGGTTTTTTTGGAAATCATGGTTCATAGCTATCACGGTTATCCGACCCTATGGCAGGGCCTTAGTGAATTCAGCATTATGATCCTGGGCGGAGTTATATTCGGGCTAGGAATGGGTTTTCTGTTTTCCAAGCTGATCGAGTGGGTCAAAGGTCAACCACATCTTGAAATGACCCTGACCCTACTGGTCGCGCATTTCACTTTCCTGTTGGCGGAGATCATTTCGGAGAATTGGACGATTGCCGGCCATCCTATTCATTTATCTTCCATTATCGCAACACTGTTTTCATCCCTGGTGCTCGGTAATTACGGACGTTACAAGATGTCGTTCGGCGTCGAGCAGTATATGGAAAAGTTCTGGGAATATTTCGCCTTTCTGGCAAATTCCCTGGTGTTCATTTTGATGGGGTTACTGTTTACCAGTCTTTTTATCTCGTTAAACATTCCGATTATTCCGGTCTTGGCCATCATCTTAGTAGTCGTACTAGCGAGAGCGGTATCGATTTATCTGGCGATGGGCATCGGCAATCTGACGAAATTGGAAGAGTACATTCCGCTCAGTTGGCAGCATTTGTTGTCGTGGGGAAGTTTGCGTGGTTCGTTGGCGGTCATCATGGCTTTGCTGATTCCGGA
Organism: Methylococcaceae bacterium; assembly: GCA_050304855.1. GTDB lineage: Bacteria > Pseudomonadota > Gammaproteobacteria > Methylococcales > Methylomonadaceae > Methylomarinum. The sequence continues at coordinate 6,598 of JBNLEI010000093.1, read as the reverse complement.
TGACATTGCGCTTCCCAACTGGCCATACGAATTTACAATCAAGGAATTTATTCTCGCCATTACGATCGGAAGCATTTATTTTTCCTTGTTGATTAAAGCGCCGACTATTAAGAAATTGGTCCGCTGGTTGCAGATAGACCATCTGCTGCCACACGAAGAGTTGAGTTACTATAAAAGCAAGGCGCTGATTTATCATGAGATGACCGATCGCATCGAGGATTTGTTTAGACACCATCAGATCAGTAAAAAGCAGCACGATGCTTTTAAAGCGGATTATCAGCGCTTACATGATGAGGTATGTAAACAATGCCGGGAAAAATCCGTCGATTCGAGTCACATCGTGGAAAATGTGTTACGCATTTACACGCTGGGACTGCAAAAAAGCGAATTGAAAAAAATGTTTCGGCGCGATGAAATTACCGAAAGCGTCTATTTACGAAATTTGGATATTCTTGAAATCCAGGCTGAAAAAGTCGAAAACGATAAACCTAAAATCAGGTCCATCAACGCCTACCTGATCACATGGGTTGGGGTTGTCAAACAGCTCTTTCATCGCTTGTTTGCCTTGCCATTCAATCAACAGGAAAAACAAGAGCTTTATTTGTATTACCGGACGCAAAACAAGCTGATCGGTAAGGTGCTGCATGATCTTCATTATCTGGAAAATTCCCCTTTAAGCGAGATTTTCGACAGCAAGGAGGCGTTACAAAGCGTCATTTCCATTTACAAGGCGTTAAAAGAAAAAGCCATGCAGGAAATGGAAAGGGAGCTTCAAGCCAACAGGGGGTTCCTGGATGAGTTGAACGAGCAATCCGCTTTGGCGCAATTTCACTCGGCTCAGGACGAAAAATTGAAGGAGTTGCGAAAAAACGAAATTATTTCCGATAAATTGTACTTTCTGTTGAAGAATGAATTGAATCAATCTTGAATCCGAGAATTCACGCATTGAACGAGGATCCTGTCGCCCGGAACTCCCAAGGGGCGTGATCAAGGTCGAGGTTGTACGATGTTTTCGAAACCGCTGCGAAGATGCAAATCCCTTTGCGGAAACGGAATCTCGATCTCGTACTTGCGCAACGCGGTTTCGATTTCCCATAGATAAGCCGCTTGCACTGCATTTGGCCGCTTGACGGCCTCGGGTACAATCCAGACGATCAATTCGAAATCCAGACTACTGTCGCCAAACCCGGTCAGCCAAACCTGAGGGGCTCTATCTTTTCGCGGATGCTTAAGACTCCACGATACGCTCTCGACCGCTTCCAGCGCCGCTTTGCGTACTAATTCTTTGTCGCTGCCGTAGGCGACTCCGAAGGGAACATGGACACGTCGGATCGAATCGGTCAGCGTCCAGTTGATCACTTTGCCACCGATGAACTCGGAATTCGGCACCAGAACGTCGACATTGTCGTTGGTGGTGATCAGGGTGCTTCTGACGTTGATTTCCTTGACTTCGCCGGTCACCCCGGAATCCAACTCGACGAAGTCGCCGACCCGCAGACTGCTTTCAAAAAGCACGATTAAGCCGGAAACAAAATTGCTGACGATGGTCTGCAAGCCAAAGCCCATACCTACGCCTAGTGCCCCTGCAATCAAAGCCAGGTTGGTGAAATCGACCCCGATTGAAGAGAGACCGATGATGATGCCAAGTGTGATTAACACATAATGAAGCAGTCGGCCGAGGGTATAGAGAAAAGCGGTATTGGCGACTTTGCCGCTGTCCCTGATTCGGGCCAGGCCCCGGCGAATCAGTAGCGATAGCCACCAGGCGATGGAAATGATTAACGCCACGCGCAACAGACCCAGCGAGGTGACAGGCGTATCGCCGATCTTGAACAGGCTTTGCGTTAACCACCCGGTACCGGTTTCGAAGATTGCGACTACGGCAGTGCGAGTGCGTTCCGACCAATCCCACAAAACCCCTCGCGCTCTGATCAATTCACGATTCAGCTTCTTTGCTGTTACCGCAACATCGCGCAATTCGTCGTCAATTCGCTGAAGCGATAGCAATGTCTGTTGGGCTAATTCAAGTCGCGAAGATTGGATCTTTTTCAGTTTTTCACTGCCAGGTTCGGCTGAAGCAGCTATGTCCGCAAGCGCTTCACCGGCCAAACCTTGTTCTCGAGTGGTGACCTCCCGCCATTGCGCGACGTTTTCGGCGACAGAGTCAGCATCGCGCTGGCGTTGGCGCTGCTGCTTTCTGATTTGATCCAGGCTGCGGTTGTCATCCGGTTTGTCCAGCAATATCGCGATGTCTCGGAGGTTACGAAGTTTTATCAAAGCCAACATTTGCAGAGATTCGTTGATAGTGGCATTGAGCAATTGTTGTTCCTGCAACCGGTTGCCGGCCTTGGTCAGCGCGGAATCGTTGCCGGTGACAAAGCCTCTCCCTTCGATACGGATGAGTTCGTCGTGAGCCGCATCGAATGCTTGCTTCGCTTGTTTTATCTGCTTGTCCAAGTGTTTCAGGTTTTTTTCTTCGACCCGGATTCTGCTATCGGCGACTTTCAATTCGTTGTCTACATAAGCGGAAGAATCCTTTAGAACCGCAAGGCTCTGTCTGTGAGCCTTTTGACGCGCCTCAAGGGTGACGATACCAGCCCAATAGCCGATTAGTTCCAAACCGGTGACGGCTTTGTCGATGGCGTTCTCGGGTAGTTCAAGGTAAGCCGCGGTCATAGTATCGAAGCGTTGCCGCATTGTGGCGATGCGTTTTTCCGTACGCTTGATATCATCTCCATCGGACTCGATTTCCTCTTTCATGGAGATCAGTTTGCGGCTAAGTTCCAGCCATTCCACGAGGGTATATGATTCGGCAAACGGTTGCTTGGATACCGGCGTGGGAGGCTTATTATGGTCCATCTCTGCGTAGACCTTAAGATTGGCGACAGTGCGTTCTAATACCGGCTCGATGTCGGTTTTTCGTTGTTCCGGTAGTTCGCTGAAATATTGACGTAAATCGGCGATGGCTTGGTTGATCCGTTGTGGTCGCTCGGACGGAATGTCGTCAATGCTGTGCCACCAATCCGGCGTCAACGCGTTCGGATTAAGGGGTTGTTGTTTTGATAGCGCGGCTTTGTTTTCCATTTTAGTCGATCCATCGCCGGATACGAACGGGATTTGTGCGACAGCGCCATTTAGGAAGCTTGCCAATAAGATCAGCAGTCCTATTGACGTGATACGATTGTCTACACTGAAGTGGAACATACTTATCCTCGCTCGAGCCAGCCGCAATGGAACAGGCACCTTAATCGCCACGCTTGAAAATCGTATTGCTAAAAACCAACGATTGGTTTAAACGCAGATTAAGACGGTTATATGTTAATAAATCGGGTGGTATCGTATGTCAGTTTATGCTAAGTTCGAAAACTCCTCAAAATTTGGGAGGTATCATGCTGCATCGCGCCGACAATACCGAGTTTAAGTTTACCGTTGCTATCATTTTTTTCGATAGCAATTTTGACGGAACGGACACCGCTCGGACAATGGAAGGCGGCATCTTATGATTCGAGTCGCTTTGTTTCCCGGCAACGATGAACCTATCGAATACGGTGGAGAAAACCTGATAGAACGCTGGCGCGCCGAGCCGACGTCGATTATTTGGGTCGATTTCGATGCGGAAGATAAACGACATGAGAGAGCATTTTTAGAACGCCATTTTCGTTTCGATAAACTGGTCCTGGACGACGCGCAGAGGGATCGCCATCCTCCTAAGCTGGAATGGTTCGACGATTATTATTTTCTGTTGTTGAAAGCGTTTAACGCAGCGACCGATAGTATCGACTTTCAGATTCTGCATATCGCCTTTTTTGTCGGCGATCGTTTTTTGGTGACACGTCACCCAGATACTTCGCCCAGTATCAATTGGGTATGGCAACAGACCAGTAAGGGCAAAATCGATTTTGCCAGCGGTCCAAGTCATTTATGCTACTGCATCGTCCGGAGGATTATCGGTCGTTATCAACCGATTGTTTTAGGCATTGAAAGCCGACTCGATGAAACGGAGGAGTTAATGTTCGATTCTCCCGACGACGAGTTGCTGAGCGAACTCATTATCTATAACAGCCGATTGAAAAAACTCCGTCGCATCTTCGGTTATCAACAAAACATATTCGATGAACTGACGACGATCGACTCCGAACTGATCGATCAGACCCGTCGACACGAATTCCGCGACGCTTACGAGCAGATGGAACGTCTAGCTAGTTTGACCAGTTTGTTTCAGGAATTGGCGGTCGACATGATCAACGGTTATATTTCTCTTACCTCCCACCGGCTAAATCGAATCATTAAAGTGTTAACGATCGTGACAGTGGTTTTTTTGCCGTTGACGTTGATTGCCGGCGTTTATGGCATGAACTTTCAAAACATGCCCGAATTATCGTCCGAAATGGGCTATTTTATCGTTTTGACCGTTATGGCCGGGCTTGTTGGATTACTACTCTACGTTTTTCGAAAGATCCGTTGGCTTTGATCAAGAATCCATCCTGTACCGTAAGCGATATGGCGATGATATAACACGAATGAGCAAATAGCCGGAATAGGGCAGACGCTATCCGGACTATTTTGCAATGCTCTTGTCGTTAAACGGTGGTGTCAATGTTTGGATTGCTTGCGTTAATGCCAACCGCCATACTGTTTGGTCGGGTCACCGCGAAAACCGGTCGATGTTTTATTGGCGTCAGGCGCATTAACGGTGCTGTCGGCCGCTAATACCATGTTGTTATAAGTGTAGCCACCCAATTCCTTGGCGCGTTTGGCAATGGCCGTGCTAAACGGTGAAATATCGTACACAGACACCATCTTGGATACCCCTACCGCGATTAATGGTTCCGAAGCACCTTTTGGACGTATGCTCAAAACAATTGGCAAGTCAGTTCCCGCCGGAACTTCCACTTTGTAATGTTTACTGTTTTCCAGCTGGGCCTTGGCAACAACACGGCCGGAACTATCGGCAACTTTAATTTCCCCTTCTAAAACAGGACCATTTTTATCGGTGACCGTACCTTCCAGAATGATTGTTTGCTCAAAACTTTGCGGGGGCAATTTAATTGCAGGTTTCTTCGGTTTTTGGTTATCACAAGCTACTAAAAATGAATTTGCGATCAATAAGACCAGAAAGCCTATCAAAATGTTCGGTTTATTAAAGATATACATACATTCTCCTCTTTACTTGAAGCGACTCAGGCGAGCTTCATTTAGTTAACGCGATAAGCCTCAATTCCTAGCGTGCAATTGGCACAGACCGTAATGACCGCGGATCTTTTACAGGCTAGTCAAACTGATAAGTCAGCTTTCTCCTGTTGTGTTAAATGCAATGGAAAAAATAGCCAATCCTGAAGGTGTTTCTTATCGCCGCCTTACCGTAATAGTCTACCACCTCTTTCTGCGTTTTCAGTCTGCCATTGTGCATATAAAGCGTCGTCAGTGCCACATTGCGCAAGCTCGGTGTTTTGAATTTACCGAACAGAGCAGAAGCTAAGCCAGCGGTAAATAACGTCATAAAACATGATTCAACGGAAAAGATTTAGTCGATTATGTGATTAAAAGGCTGTTAAAGTGAGCAATTTGAAATGAGACCACCTAATCGCTCCGAGTACTAAAAAACACGTTCTGCTTCGCTACACCTTGGTGTATTCGGCCACATCAAGACTTGGCCTATGTGCAAAGACGAGGCGAAACAAAGATATCTTACGCAACATATATTTGGGATAAACAGGAAATGAGGAATTGTTTTTGTATATGGATGACAATTAGTATTTTGTCTGGTTGTACTTTGACCAAAACTGATCCGGGTCACTATTATGAAATAAATGATGCGGATGTTTACTTGGTTCCGATCGGGCCGGTACATCAGGACTATTTAAGGAATTTAGTTACTTACTATGAAGATGTAGCCAGTCTTAAGATTGATATCGCTCCTCCTCTTCCTTATCAAGGAGCTACATACGACAGCGCTAGAAAGCAGTTAATAGCGCAAAATCTAATCGCTCTAATGAATACGGTCTACAAGAACCACTTCAGCACCGGGACGCCATTTTTATTGGTATCACCCATAGCGACATGTACATAAAGGGGACAAATTGGAGGTTTGCGTATTCTCTAAGAACCGGATGTTGTTATGTCGTCGTCGCAAGAGCCCGTATGTATCGCGACCACAGCAAAAACTTCAATGAAATCACAGAAGTTCATCTAGGCTTGCGTAAAATGGTCACTAAAACAATTGGGCTGCTTTATTATCATCGAGATATGAATAGTAATCCGAAGAGCGTTCTTTATAATCGCGTGCTTGGCTTGGAAGATCTCGAGAATATAGATGAACCAACAATTTATACGGATGTTCTAGGCAAACAATAATACTTAGCGATAGGCTTGAGTGTGGGTTAAGAACCAATAACAGAAATTAAACTAGATTAGACCTTAAACGGAAAAATATGAAAAAAATTGGATTTTTCATCGTTATTGCCGTACTTGCTTTCGGTCAACTGCGAGAACAAGGCGCATCAATACCCGGTTTCGCTTCATTTTCCAATGTTGCAGATTCCGATCTGCAAGAAGCCTTTCAAAATCAGCAAAGCAATCTTCAAGTTCGAGGACAAGG
>JBNLEI010000092.1:0-37784 GCA_050304855.1 Methylococcaceae bacterium | reverse complement strand
GGGCATCGTGATCAACTTAAAGTGGTTATTGTTTATGCCTGGCCGCATTACGATTTGTCGGAAGCGATTTCGGCAATCAGAGAAGAAACGGGGGATACGCCGTTGTTGGGGTGTACCAGTTCCGGTGAATTTACCGATCAGGATTATATCGTGGGCGGAATTGCCGTAACGACTATTGCTTCCGACCAAATGCAAGTCAGATTGGGCCGTGCCGCTGACTTTACTGAAAATATGCCTGCTTCGGTCACCGAGGTTATTTCCGGTTTTAGTGGAATTCCGGAACCCGGCTTGAGAGGCAGAACGCTCTTATTGTTTACCGATGCATTGGTAGGGCATGGCGAGGAACTGATCGACGAAATTATGTTGCAGACTGACATGCAATACCAGCTTTTCGGTGCTGCTGCGGCAGATGACGTCAAATTTCAGCAGACGCAAGTGTTCTTTAACGACCAAATACTCAGCAATGCTTTCGTCTGCGCGGAAATTCTGTCGGAAAAACCGTTTGCTATTGCAGCCCGCCATGGATGGGCGCCGTTGGAAGGCCCTTATCGGGTAACGCGTTCTGAAGGCGCGGTTTTGCAGGAATTGAACGGCCAACCGGCGTGGCAGATTTATCGACAATTTGCGAATAAACATCAGCTGTCCGTGACGGAGGGCAGTGAAAGCAGTTTTCTGATGCAATATATCCTTGGCATTGAAAGCGACGGCCAATATCGGTTACGAGTGCCTTTGACGATGAATGCCGACGGTTCGTTGATTTGCGCTGCGGAGGTGCCGGAAGGCGCCAAAGTGTCCATTATGAAAAGTGAACGGAACGATGTGCTAAGGGGAGGAAAACTGGCGATTGAGCAGGCCAAGCAACAAAACGGGTCTGATCTTTTGGCCGGTGCGCTGGTTTGCGAATGTGTCGCGACCCGATTGCAATTGGGGGATCATTTTTCCGACGAGATTAATTCCACCGCGTCAGAATTGAAACCGGTACAGTTGATGGGGCTGGCCAGTTATGGTCAGCTAGCCAGAACTTCAAACCAATTCTCCGGACTGGGTTGCGCCACTTCTCTGGTTTGTTTGATTCCGAATTAACCTTGTGAAGCGATAATTAGTACCAACGGTTTTGATACAGAATTGTAATTTAAGACTATATCAACTGGCTGGCGTTATTTTATCCGCCGGGTCTCAGGATAATGCGGTTTTTCGACAGCTCCTTGATGTAATTTGTGAGGCTCTGGAGGTAAATACGGCCGGGCTTTTCATTTGGGATGACGAAATTAAGCTGTATTATCCTTTGGTTTTGAATGGACATGAGTCGGCACGGGTAAAGTCTTGCTTCGATAAGTATGCTGCGGGGGAAACCTGCAACGTACCGTTGACGGTGTTCGATATAGCCAGGGAACATTCCGGTCCGTCGGTTGCTTTTGGGACAGGATGCCAGTTTATTGTGATCTATTCCGGGGAACAGTGCCTGGGCATGATTGGTATTTGGTCGGACCGGGAAAGCCGCACCTATAATTCTGCTGAATTTATCGCTGCTGTAGCGCATTGCTTAACGTGTGTAAGGATGCAGAGGACAAACCGAGCGCTGAATCTGAAAAGCCGGGAACTGGCCAAAATGCGCGATCGCTTGGAGCAAGTTTTACGCAACAATATGGACAAGCAGGTATTGATTGAGAAAATGGCTGCAGATTTGAAGTTGGAGGCGGAAAAAGCCAATCGGGCTAATCAGGCCAAGTCCGAATTTCTTTCCAGCATGAGCCATGAATTACGGACTCCCCTTAATGCGATTCTCGGTTTTGCCCAGCTATTAGAGCTGGATGAGCTGAGCGACGATCAACAAGAAAACCTCAGCCATATTATCAACAGCGGCAACTATTTGCTGGCATTGATCAATGAATTGCTGGACTTGGCCAAAATCGAATCTGGCAAGCTCGTTGTCGAAAATCAATATTTCTCGGTGAGGGAGCTGATTATCAATTGTGTAGACAGCGTAAGAACTTTGGCCCAAAAACATCGAGTGAACATCGTCGATACAGCGGTGATGAGCGATTGTCCGGAAATTTACTCGGACCCGATGAGGGTCAGGCAAGTGTTGTTGAACCTGCTTTCCAATGCCATTAAATATAACCGTCCTCAAGGGGAAGTAAAAATTGACTGTGAAAGATCCAGGCCTGGCTTTTTAAGAATCAAAGTCACCGATACCGGCATCGGTTTGAGCGAAGAGCAAACGGCGGTGGTTTTTGAAGTGTTCGAGCGATTGAGTTTTGATCGGAGTGCGGTGGAAGGTACCGGAATCGGTCTAAATATCAGTAAATTGTTAGTCCAACGTTTGGGTGGAACTATCGGGGTGAAAAGTGAGTTGGATGTCGGAAGTTGTTTTTGGATTGAATTGCCCTTGTCTCCTCCATCCGATATTGAACTACTGCATTGACAGGCGGGAACGCTCAGAACCCTCACTTACACCCGGTAAATTCAGTTTTGGCGGCCGATCCGCCCGCCAATGTAGTGGTTTCGTATCAAGCCTAAAAAAGATTCTTAGAACGCTTGGTACTTGGTTTTAACTTCTTTATAAAGCTTTGCCGCTTCGGTCATAAGTGCTTTAGCTTTTTCGGAATCGCCTTTTTTATAAGCCATCCGAGCTTTTGCAAGTCTTGAATTGGCTTGAGAGCGCAGCCTGTCTACGACATTGCTTTCAATTCTTTTGGATGCTTGTTTGGTTGATTTTACCAATGCCAAGACGGTGTCGACGTCCGCACCGTTTTCCATGGCCTCCAGTGCTTCTCCAGACAAACGGATAGCATCATCTATTGCCTGACTGACTTCTTCAGTCGTTGCATTTTCTATTTTTCCGGCAGCCATGGCTGGAACGGTGACAAGCATTGCAATACTGACAAAAACAGCCGGCAATATTTTTTTCAAAAAATCCATTAAAAATTAACCTCAAATAATAGTCATTGTAGTTTTTTTGCACGACGTTAAATTTAAGCGTGCATTAGGATTCTATCATGCTTGGCAGAAAAGTTTTGAAAAATAATAACTTATATTATGTGTGGTTGTTTCTTGAAATTTTTTGGACTAATTGCGGATTGATTATATGAGGTTTTAATTCGTGACAAAGCCGGCAGAGCGCGTTTAGAACCTCTTTAAAGATTGATGTTCGTTCAAATTTTAGCGTTAATACCGGGGTCTAGTTTTTACCGGCGATTTTATATGTAAATAAGTTTACAATAGTACTTTAAACTGATTTTCAGGATTGATTTTGGCTGAAAAAATAATTCGTATTGCAACCCGTAAAAGTCCCTTGGCGTTGTGGCAGGCGGAGCATGTGGCTGCCCGGTTAGAGCAGGCGTTTCCGGAAGTGACGGCGGAGTTGGTCAAAATGGTAACTCGGGGCGACAAAATGTTGGATGCTCCTTTGGCTAAAGTTGGCGGTAAAGGCTTGTTCGTTAAGGAGTTGGAACAAGGGATGTTGAACGGCACGGCGGATATTGCTGTGCACTCAATGAAAGATGTCCCGGTGGAATTTCCCGAGGGCTTACATTTGGCGGTCATTCTTGAACGCGAAGATCCGACCGACGCTTTCGTTTCCAATCATTACGCTTCGCTGGATAAATTACCCGCCAATGCTCGTATCGGCACCTGTAGTTTACGTCGGCAATGCCAGATTAAACAACGTTTCCCGGATGCTGAAATCCTTAATTTGCGCGGTAATGTCAATACTCGGCTTGCTAAACTGGATGCCGGCGACTTCGATGCCATTATTTTGGCGTCAGCCGGGTTGAAGCGGTTGGGCATGGCTGGCCGCATTACCGAATCGTTGGATCCTTCCGTCAGCTTGCCGGCGATAGGCCAGGGCGCGATCGGGATTGAATGCCGTTCCGACGATGATGAAATCAATCACTATTTAATGGCATTGCATGACGAGGAAACTACCTTGCGGTTGAGGGCGGAACGAGCGATGAACGCCCGTCTTAACGGAGGTTGTCAGGTGCCGATTGCCGGCTATGCAGAACTTAAAGACGGCAAGTTGATTATGCGCGGATTGGTTGGGAGTCCCGACGGAAGAGAATTGTATCGTTCGGAAGCTAGCGGAGAGCCTTCTCAGGCGGAAGAGATCGGTTGCCAAATTGCAGAGGATTTATTGAGCCAGGGCGCGGACAAAATTCTACAGCAGTTGTACTCCCAGTCTTGACCGATTGGGATAGATTGGTCTAATGATGGTTTTTGGAGCGTTGCTTGAAAACAGATTTAAAGGGTGACCGGATTTTGGTGACTCGGCCGCAGTTGCAGGCCGATCATTTATGCCGACTGATTGAGCGCCAAGGTGGAGTCGCCGTACGTTTTCCGACCTTGGAAATTCGTTCGATGGGGAATGAAGCACAGATCAAGCGCCGGCTGGATGCCTTGGAAAATGAGTGTTGGTTGATTTTTATTAGTGCCAACGCGGTAAATTTTACGCTGAAAGCGAACAATGGCAAAATAGACCAATTGCGCAATCGGCGCATTGCGGCGGTTGGGAAAGCAACCGCTCGATCCCTGCAGGATTACGGTTTAACGGTTGATTTGTTGCCGCGGCAAGGTTTCAATAGCGAAGCGCTGTTACAGGCCGATGATTTACAAGCGCTTAAGGGACAGCATTGTATTATCGTACGAGGCCTTGGCGGTCGGGAGAAATTGGCTGATACACTGCGCGAGCGGGGTGCTGTTGTTGAATACCTGGAAGTTTATCAAAGGGTTATGCCGAGTGCCGACAACAAAGAATTGGTTGAGATGTTGCGACACGGCCTACTTGCCGCTGTTACCATAACTAGCGGTGAAGCCCTGCAAAATTTGTTGGCGATGCTGGAAGATCACGCGCCTTTGTTGTTTAAAGTTCCGGTGGTCGTGATCAGTGATAGAATCGCCCAGTTAGCCGGGCGAATGGGGTTTGAAAAAATTGCCGTGGCCGCAAGTCCTGAAGATGCGGCGATTTTAAAGACATTGACTACGTTATAACGGGGAAAACAGTGGCCGAAATTATTGAAGAACAACAGACTCAGAAAGAGGGACAGGTTGAAGTGAAGAAGTCTCGCGCCGGTCTTTGGTTCGGGATCATTATTAGCCTATGTATCATTGTTTTGGCTGGAGCCGGTTTTTACTTGTTACAGCAATTGCGCGAACATCAAGACACCTTAAGTAGTCAGGACGAGCTTAAACTAATAGAAGTCAGTAAACAAATGAATGCCTTTCAGTCGCAATTGGCTGCTATGCAGTCTCAACTTGCCACTGTAGATGCCGATGTAACCGGCAAAGAAGCACACTTCACTAAAAAGCTGGAGGATTTTTCTCAATTGCATAGTGAAAAGCTGAACTCGACTCGGACCGATCTGGAGCAGTCTGTCCTTTATTTGCAGCGGCAACTGGGGAAAACAAGGGGTGACTGGCTGATTGCCGATGCGGAATATTTGTTGAGCGTGGCCAATCAGCGTTTGTATCTGGTTGGTGATTTAAATACGACACGGGAAGCGCTGGAAGCGGCCGATCAACGCTTAAGGGAAAGCGGCGATGCTTCGGTGTTTAAAGTGCGCGAACAGATCGCTAAAGAATTGGCCGAGCTGAACACCGTCAGAATGCCCGATATGGTCGGGATGTATTCGACCCTGCAATTGTTAAAAAGCAAAGTCAACCGCCTGGCGGTTTTTCTGCCTTACGCCGGTAAAGACTTGACTCAGTCCAGTTCGATTCATGATCATAAAATTCCTTCCGAGGAAGGTCATGATTTTTTGAGCGCTGTTTTCGGACAATTGGAAGGTTATGTCACGTTGCGTCATACCGATCAGCCGATTAAAGAAATCTTAACGCCGGAAGAAGCTCAATTTATAAAGAGTCAGTTGGGTGTGAAGCTGGAAATGATCAAAATTGCATTGGTTCAGCAAAACGACGAGCTCTACAAAAGTGCCATTACCGATGCCAAACAGTGGTTGACGGAAAATTTTACCCAAAATGATGACGCGAAAAGTTTCTCTGCCGAACTGGATAGACTCAATGCCATACAAATGCGTGGTCAGTTCCCTGATATTAGCGGTTCGCTGAAAATGCTGCGCGACATCAGCAAATTGAGAATCGAAAACGACAAAGCCATGCTGAATGACGGCGATCAACCGGAAGCAGAGCAATAATAGGCACGCATTATGAAAAATATGATTTATTTTTTGGGAGCCCTGTTTGTTGCTATTGCAGCCGCTTTTGTCATTCATGGATGGTTAGCGCAATACAACGATCCGGGCTATGTTCTGATCGGTTTCGGCCATTGGTCGTTGGAAACCTCGCTGGTTGTTTTTGCCGTAGCGTCGGTAATTATATTTTTTGTTTTTTACGTGTTTTTCCGTTTTTTGGGATGGTTGATACGGTTGCCTTCGAGAATGAAGGAAAAGGGCAAAAACATTAAATTCAACCGTTCCCAGGAAGCGTTGATTGCAGGCCTAGTTGATTCAGCGGAAGGCAATTGGGAACGAGCGGAGAAAGTTCTGATTAAACACGCCGCTAACAGCGGTGCGCCGTTATTGCACTACCTGACGGCAGCCAGGGCAGCCCAATCGCGGGGAGCGTTGGAAAAGCGCGATGAGTATCTTAAAAAGGCCGTGGCGCAGTCGTCCGATACCGATATTGCTGTGGGATTGACGCAGGCCGAACTGTATTTATCGGAAAAGCAGTTTGAACAGGCCTTACAGACGTTGACCAAATTACAGTCCATCGACCCCGGTCATGCTAGCGTCTTAAAAATGTTGCATCAGTCTTATCAGTTAGCTGGCGACTGGGAAGGTTTACGCAAATTGATTCCGGCCCTGCATAAAAATAAAATTCTGATGGAGGCGGAAGTCAAGCTTCTGGAAACCGAGACTCACAGTCGGTTGCTGAGAGAAGCGGCGGAAGAAGGCAATGAACAGGAAATTCAGCAGTGTTGGGAAAATGTGCCTGAGCATATCCGCTCCGTTCAAGGCGTTGCTGCGATTTATTATGCCGCCATGATAGGGTCAGGAGCCGGGGCTAAAGTGGAAGAACAAATAGTCAATCGGTTATTGAAACAGTGGGATGAAACGTTACTGGTTTTGTATGGCAATATTCAGTCGTCGGATTATGCCAAGCAATTGCAGGTTGCCGAGCAGTGGTTGGCGGTTCATCCGACCGATGCCGTTTTACTGAGAGTGCTTGGTAAAATCAGTTTGAAATGCAAACAAATGGAAAAAGCGGAGCAATATTTGGCCAAAAGTATTGCCGTCGACGCCAGCGTAGCGGCTTATCAGTTGTTGGGCGATTTGCTGCTGGAAAAAGGCGATAAAGATAAGGCCAGCGACTGCTTCAAACGAGGTCTGGAAATGGCATCCGATGAAGTTGTTAGCCGGGTTGAGAGTATTTCCGGTTAAACCGTTTGACCAAGCTGAACAGAAGCGGTGTTCTATTTTGTCTAGGTGTTCGCGCTTTAATTAGACTCTCCGCTTAAACCGTAAGCGGAGAGTCTGTTATCGAACCGAATGCCGAACACAACGAATATCGACTATCTTTCCGACCTTCAATTGGGCGGGGTTAATTTTTCAATCTTTGAATAAAGATTCCCACATCCGATCGACTTTATCGATCACTTCTTTTGTCATCACGATCGGCCTACCCCATTCCCGGTTAGTTTCTCCCGGCCATTTGTTGGTGGCGTCGAAGCCAATTTTTGAACCCAAGCCGGAGACCGGCGAGGCAAAATCAAGGTAATCGATCGGCGTGTTTTCCAGAAGCGTAGTGTCACGGGCGGGATCCATCCGGGTTGTCATCGCCCAGATGACATCCTGCCAATTACGGACATCGACATCGTCGTCCACCACGATAACGAATTTGGTGTACATGAATTGGCGCAAGTAAGACCAGGTTCCGAGCATGACCCGTTTGGCATGGCCGGCGTATTGTTTTTTCATGCTGATTACCGCCATGCGGTAGGAACAGCCTTCAGGCGGCAGGTAGAAATCGACGATTTCAGGAAACTGCTTTTGCAAAATCGGTACGAACACTTCGTTTAAGGCAACACCCAAAACAGCGGGTTCGTCGGGCGGACGGCCGGTATAGGTGCTGTGGTAAATCGGCGCATGGCGTTGGGTAATGCGTTCGATGGTGAAAACCGGAAACTCGTCGACTTCGTTATAGTAGCCGGTATGGTCGCCGTAAGGCCCTTCGGGCGCTGTCTCACCGGGATAAATAAAGCCTTCCAGTACGATTTCGGCGCTGGCGGGGACTTGCAGGTCGTTGCTCAGACAGTCGGCGACTTCGGTCTTGCCGCCGCGTAGCAGGCCTGCGAATGCATACTCCGACAACGGGTCCGGTACCGGTGTGACGGCAGCCAGTATCGTGGCCGGGTCTGCGCCGAGCGCAACGGTTACTGGAAACGGCTCGCCGGGATAGGCGTCTTGCCATTCCTTGAAATCCAGCGCGCCACCTCGGTGCGCCAGCCAGCGCATGATCACCTTATTTTTTCCGATGACCTGCTGGCGGTAAATCCCCAGGTTTTGTCGTTCCTTATGTGGGCCTTTGGTGATGACCAGAGGCCAGGTGATCAGCGGCGCAGCGTCTTCAGGCCAGCAGGTTTGGATCGGGTAGTCGCTTAAATCGATTTCTGAGCCTTCTCTGACGATATCCTGACAGGGCGGATTCTTGACCAGTTTGGGCGCCATGTTAAGCACCTGTTTGAAGACCGGTAGTTTTTCAACGGCATCTTTCATGCCTTTGGGCGGCTCGGGTTCTTTCAAATAGGCTAGCAATTCGCCGATGCCGCGAAGCTCCGTGACCGATTCCGCACCCATGCCCATCGCCACTCGTTTCGCGGTGCCGAACAGGTTGGTCAGCACCGGAATATTGCCGCTTTTAGGGTTTTCAAATAGCAGTGCGGGGCCGCCCTGTTTCAGCACCCGGTCACTGATTTCGGTCATTTCCAGAAACGGATCGACTTCAGTCGAGATACGCTTCAATTCCCCCTGTTTTTCAAGCTGTTTGATGAAGTCCCTGAGATCCTTGTATTTCATGCTGCTATGCCGTTGTGTCTAAGTAGTGCGTCGATTTCCGGTTCGCGGCCGCGGAATTTCTTGAACAACGCCATCGCATCTTCACTACCGCCTTTTTCCAGAATGTTATGTAGAAAGGATTCGCCGGTCGCGCGGTCGAAAATGCCATTTTCCTCGAATAGCGAGAAGGCGTCGCTGGACAACACTTCAGCCCATTTGTAGCTGTAATAGCCGGCCGCATAACCGCCGGCGAAAATATGCGAGAAGCTGTGGGCGAAACGGTTGAATGCGGGGGGAATAACCACGGCGACCTGTTCCCGGATTTGATTCAACGTTTGATAGATGCGACCGCCTTTGGCCGGGTCGTATTGCCAATGCAGTTTGAAATCGAACAGGCTGAATTCCAGCTGCCGGACCATCAGCATGCCGGCCTGGAAGTTTTTTGCGGCCAACATTTTATCGAACAAGGCGTCAGGTAGTTTCGCACCGGTTTGATAGTGTCCGGAAATCAGTTCCAATGCATCTTTTTCCCAACACCAGTTTTCAAGAAATTGACTGGGCAATTCCACTGCATCCCATTCCACGCCGTTAATTCCGGAAACTCCAAGATGGTCGACTTGGGTCAGCATGTGATGTAGGCCGTGGCCGAATTCGTGGAACAGCGTCTGGACTTCGTCGTGGGTTAACAGCGCCGGGTGTTCCTTGGTCGGTGGGGTAAAGTTGCAGGTCAGGTAGGCAACCGGTGTTTGGATGCCGTCGACGGTTTTCTTGCGACCGACGCAGTCGTCCATCCAAGCGCCGCCTCGTTTTTTGGTGCGGGCGTATAGGTCTAAATAAAAGCGGCCTCGGACCTGCTGGTTTTGATCGCGGATTTCGAAAAAACGGACATCGGGATGCCAGCTGTCGAATTCTTTGATCTCGCTGATTTGCAGGCCGTAGAGCTTTTCAACGACGGCGAACAGGCCGTCTACGACGCGGGGGGCCGGAAAGTAAGCTTTCACTTCCTCCTGGGACAGTTGATATTCGTGTTGGCGCATCTTCTCTGAATAATAGCCGATGTCCCAGGCTTCAAGGTGGTTAATACCGTGTTGCTCGCGGGCGAATTCTCTCAGTTCGGCCAGATCTTTGCGAGCCTGACGCCAGGACCGGTCGGCCAGATCTTCCAGAAATCCGATGACCTGTTGCGGATTTTCTGCCATTTTAGTGTGCAGTGAGAGTTCTGCGTAATTATTAAAACCCAACAGCTGAGCTTTTTCATGCCGCAATGCCAGAATTTGTTCCATAATTTCGCTATTGTCCCATTGCCCAGCATGCGGACCTTGGTCAGATGCGCGAGTCGAAAAGGCTTCGTAATGTTCCCGGCGCAACTCGCGGTTATCGGCATAGGTCATGACTGCTAAATAAGAAGGAAATTGCAATGAGATCATCCAGCCGTCGTTGCCTTCCTGTTGGGCAGCTTGTCGGGCTAGGGTCATTGCGGTGTCGGGTAGTCCGCTGAGGTCATCGGCGTCGGTGATCAGTTTGTTCCAGGCGTTGGTTGCGTCCAGTACGTTTTCTTCGTATTTACTCGACAAGCGTGACAGTTCCTGACTGATTTCTTTGAAACGCCGTTGTTTGTCTTCCGGCAGGTCTATGCCTGATAAGTGAAAATCACGCAAAGCGTTACTTAGGATTTTTTGTTGCGCGGTATCGAGCTGTTTGAATTCCTCACTGTCGGCAATGCTGCGATAAGCGTTGTACAAATCCTTGTTTTGCCCCATTTCGGTCGCATATTCGCTGAGCTTTGGCAGGCAAGCGTTGTAGGCGTCGCGGAGGGCGTCGCTGTTGACCACCGAATTCATATGGCTGACCGGTGACCACGCCTTATTGAGCCGGTCTTCGGCTTTTTCGATCGGTTCGATCAAATTATCCCAATTATAGCGATCGCTATTTTTCAAATGTTCGGCGGTCACTTTGCGAGCCTCGGTCAATAAGGCGTCGATGGCCGGTTCAACATGCTCGGGTTTAATTTTGGAAAATTGGGGTAGCGGGGTGTTCTCGAGTAAAGGGTTTGTCATGGTCAATTCAATGGGAAATCATAATTAAATGTCTAGTGTCATTTTACAGGATTTTTTCTGCTTGGCCTTAACGAGGTGGCATGAAAATTCGCAGGTCAGCCTTAATTCCTGCAGAGACCTAGGGGGCTCGATTTGGATTAAATCCGGGTCCCGGAGACAGGCGAATTTCGAGTTTACCGGAACAAAAAAATCTTGCCATGTTTTTTGCCGGAAAAATGGGTTTGCTTAGGAGAGTAGACTCATAGCGGTATTGATGCGCTGCTGAGCCCGCTGCAATAAGGACAGCGAGAAATCTGGGTTCAGCTTGCCATTTTTAAGTTTAGCGTAGGCCGGGATCGAATTGATGTAAGGTAGATCCTTCGCTTCAGATGTTCCGAAATAGCTGTGTAATTTTGCCAAAATCACAATATCGGCCAGGGTGAAGGTATCTCCACTGTCGTATAGCCAGTTTTCCGACTGATGAGGGATGTTGCTTAATTCTTCCGAAAACCCCAATGTATGCAGTAGCAGAGCACCAACAGGGGCGCGTAAATAAGGAATGGAATTTTCCAGTTCCGTCAGATCGGGATATTGCTCAGGATACTGTTCCGCAAAATGCAGCAAGGGAATAACTCCGATGTCGGTAATCAGTCCTGCCAACAGAGCGTCTTCGGGATTGATCGTTTCGGTTTCCTGGGCCAGAACGAAGCTGAGGCTCGATATATATAAGCTCTTTTTCCATAATTGTTGTATAGCTTTTAGCAACTGTTTGTCCTTGCAGTTGAATAATTGTTTAAGACTGATGCCCATAACCAGACTACGGGTGGCTTCCAGTCCTAGCCGAGTGACAGCGTCAAGGCAATTGGTAATAGGCGAAGTGGGTGCGTAAAGCGGGCTGTTGGCGACTTGAATCAGTTTGGTGACAATGGGTGGATCGATTTGAATAATATCAACCGCTTCGTGGACGCCGATGTCTTGTTGCATCGCCTCCTTCAGTTTAAAGGCGACATTGGGAAGCGAAGGAAGTTGTAGCTTGTTTTCCCTGTAAGCCTGGGAAAAACTGGTAAAAAAACGATTGTCATTCAGCGGATCCGGAAGTTCGATGTCGACCAACTCTACGCAACTAATCTCTTCATCGCTTTTTTCAGACCATAGTTTGTTCAATTCGACGGAGATAGCGAGAATCGAAACGTCTGTGGTTGCCGTTGCTGTCGCGCCGCAGACATTTCCGCTATTCAACGGTAAGTTTGCCCGTGGTGTGTCGTGAGTGATTTCGTATCCGCTGTCGCTGTCCGGTTGCATGGATATTTTGCCTTTGAGCAAATAGAAAACCGTGTCGGTTTTTTCGCCTAGGGTGAAGATCGTCATGTCTTTTTTAAAAATCAGGGTCGATTGTGGAAGCGATTCGACGATGGGATCTTCCAGGTGTCTAATCGGCACAAACCGTTTCAAAATCTCAGCAGGAAGCTTTTCCCGATGGATGGAGAGCGGTGAATCACTCGCTACGCCGCTCCCGCCGGCTTTGTCGTCTTTCGATAGTGTTGGTGTCGACGTTTTCTCCGACGTGGATTTTTTGGAAAAAAGATGACTAAACCAGCTCATAAGTAAACCTTGGGAAGAACTTAACGCGAAATATTAGCGACCAAAGAGAGCTACTAATATACATTAGCAACTAAAGGGTAATGATAGCCTCTGTTTGCCGATTGTACCGATAAATCAAGTTTAGCCTGTGAAAGCCATTAAAGCATCGTTGATTTTGCTTTTTGCGTCATGCAGGATGTGCAGAGTATTTTCGGGAGAAAGTGCGATGTTTTTTAGTTTGCTTGCTGCCGGAATGGAGGTGATGGCCGGTAAACCGGCAGGCTGTTTATGGCTGATTTTATTGTGCAAGCGCGATAGCACTACAATATCGGTTAACGACAATTGGTCGGAAGAGTTTTGGTACCAGTCATCGGAGGTGAGGGCAACCTGGATGAATTCTTCGGTAAAATTCCAGTTTTTCAATACGGTAGCGCCGACGATATTTTTTACGACCGGAATCGCCTTGTCGATTTCCGTGATATCGTGATATTCGGTCGGCAGATTAGCGACGAAATTCAAAAACGGGATCGCCCCAATATCGCAAATCAATCCAGCCAGTAAGGCTTCCTCTGGGTTGTGTTGCTTACTTTCCAACGCCAGGACATAGCTTAAACAGGACAAATTCAAACTCTGTTTCCACAGCCGGTCGAGATATTTTTTGATATCGGGGGCGTGGCTTTTAAAAATCTGTTTAATACTGAAACTGATAACCAAGTTGCGGGTGGCGTTCAGACCGATCCGGCTGACGGCATCGTGACAACTTTTAGCCGGATTTAGAGTTAAATAAAGCGGGCAGTTGGCCACTTCAATCAGTTTGGCGGTAATGACTGGATCCAGTTGGACTATTTTTACTGCATCCGCCACGCTGATCTCTTTTTGCATCGCTTTGCGCAAGCGGATAGCGATATTCGGCAAGGAGGGTATTTCCAGTTTTTCTTCCATAAAATACTGAGAAAACAGCTGGAGTAGACGGTTATTAGCGAGTTCGGGGGGGATTGTCAGCTCTTCATGGCTGATAGAGTTATTGACCGACATGATCTTATGCGACACGCGCAGAAAACTGATATCGGTTTTGGCAACAGCCGTTGTGGTGTGATGAGCGCCGCTGCAAAGCGGGAATCTGGCTTGGGCACTCTCAGCTTCGACATCGTAGCTTTTTCCGTTTTTATCGGATACGACGACGGTTCCTTTTAGTAAGTAAATAGCGGCGTCGGCGGGAGTGTTGATGACGAACAGTTTTTGTCCGGCCGCCAAGACTTCCGCTTGTTTTTCCGTGGCGAAGGCCTCGAGTTTTTCCTCGCTCAGATTGCGTATTGGAATCAGGCGTTTTAAACAATGTAGTGTTATTTTCTCATTGCTTAAATGACAGCTTGTTTTTTTTTCTTTAAACAGAGAATTCATGATGGCCATGTTGAATATCCCTCAAGCAACACTAAATGAACCACAGATACGCGTATGCCACAATTATTGATTTAGTGATTATCAAAATAAGCGCGTTTAATTTTTTTTGCTAATCTTTAACTATAGACTGTGAATTATTGTATTACATTCATATTCACAGTGACATGATTTAGCGTTAGGGTAGCACAATTTTACCAACTTCCTGCTATACGATTAACCAAGTTAGACTAAATTAAGTTTGCTATTACGAGCCGATGTGGGAACCAATGATATGGGTAATTTGAGATTTTTGCCGGTACCGGATGTTGATGGAACGAAAATCGCGGCTGTGCAAGATAATCAGGAGCTTGCAGACTGGTTGCAGAGTTTGCCGGCAAACCAACTGGAAAACTCAAGCAAACAAATCTGCTGTTTATTAAATCAATTGAATGAAACGCCAATGGAGGCGGGATCGCGGATTCAGCAATTGGAGTTGGTGAACACTTATTTGAGCTTATTTGAGTCAAGGATCGAAACAAATTATCTGGATGCTCCTTTTCCTTTGGCGGATTCACTGCAACGTTGTCTCGAGTGGTTGGTTTGGAGTTATTGGCGATTGGCGCAAGGGTATTGGATGGCTGCGCAGAAAACGAAGGCCAGAAAAACCGAAGTCATTTGTTTGTATAGAGCTTTTAAGGCATTGACTCAAGTTTACCTGCATACGTCAGCCGTATACTTCGAACCTCCGGATGGTTTTTGGAGGCTTTGTTATCAACTCTACGCTAAAACGGAAGAAGAAAATCTGCTGGAATCGGAAGTTGCCGATGAGGAGGAAAATGGAACGATCAATCGTTTGTTTAAAACGTTGTTGATTTTTAGTCTGTCTGACTTACAGCAGTTTAGAGCCAGGGAAATGCATAAGGTTTACGCATTTCTCGGCCAATTCAGCGATCATCTGGCGATGAGTAAATCAGTTTCTCCCGACGAACTAAAAGTAGCTTTTGTATTTGATTTGGAAGAGGACAGCCCGCCGGCAAGTTCGACGAAGCTGATGGAGATTCCACAGAGTTCAACGATCCGATTTTTTGTATCTTCAGGTTTGACTAAAATTGTTTGTCAGGCCGTGCAGCATGATCACGGTCAGACAGGATTGCTTAAAGCCGTCAATAAGACCTTGCTGAAACGACTGATGAAAACGTTGAATCAGAATCAAGTGCGTCAATATAAGAGACTGGAAGGGAGAGACCAGTGCAGAGGAATCGTCGGTTTTGCCGGGATCAGGGATTTTCTGTATCAAAATTCGACAGCTCCGACTTCTTCTGCCAAACCGGAATTACCCAAGAACATCAAACCGTATGATTATGATACGTCGCAGTTTGAGCTGGTTGCCGAAGGCGAGGAAATGATTGTGCAAATGGATGCCGATTTAAAGAAAAAAGGTGCGAGAGATCAGAAGCTCAGCAGAATTCTGGCCGCTAGCGGCAGTCTGAACGAGAAAATTAACGTATGGGGTGGAAAAAACGATCCGGATCAGCAAAAAGTGTCAGTCACTGTCAATGAATTCGAAGTATTGAATTGTAGTGCCAAAGGCTATAGCGTGGTTATTAATAGCGACAAGACTCAACTGAGAGTCGGAGATTTATTTGCTGTTGTCGACGAAAGCGGAAAGGCGATGGAGTTGGCGATCATCAGGCGGGTCCAGCGAATAGCCGAAAATCGTCTCAACCTCGGGGTCGAATTGATCGGTATCGCCCAGGACGTAGTGTTGTTAATGAGCAAGGGTGACTCCTCAAGGCGAACCAAAGCGATTTTTATGCCTGGAATCAAAGCGTTAAATCAGCCGGACTCATTGGTTTATAATTCGGCCGAATTTAAAGTCGGTGAGTTTGTCAGCGTAAGAAAAAACGGCCAGGATATCCCCGGGCGGTTGAATAAATTGATTAATTCAACGGCATCGTTTAGCCAGGCGGAATTATTTTATCTGTCATAACCAACTTTTCAACGGTAGTTTCCGGTTTGACGGTGTATTATTTTGGCGGCCGTTTAGCGCCAGTTTCGTTCTTGATTCAATAACGCTATGACCGGCTCCGTTTGTGGGCGAACATGGCGCCAGAGGAAAAACGCTTCCGCCGCCTGTTCGACCAGCATTCCAAGTCCGTCCAGACTTTTTGCGGCGTGTTGCGAAGTTCCCCATCGCACGAAAGCCGTCTCTTCATTTCCATAGGCCAAATCGTAACAACAACCGTTTTCAGCTAATATACGATCGGGCAACGGCGGTAGTTCGTTACTTAAACTGGCGGAGGTTGCGTTTAATATCAGGTCGAATTGCCGGTTTTTTAGGTCGTCGAATCCGCAGCCCGTTATTTTTCCAAAGTTTACAAATTCTTCTGCCAATTTTTCGGCTTTGGTCACGGTGCGGTTGGCAATGATCAGGGAATGCGGTTGTTGATCGAGTAGAGGGCTGATAATGCCGCGAGTGGCTCCGCCAGCTCCCAATATCAGAATCCGTTTTTCGGTCAGTTCGATATGATGATTGACGTTCAGGTCGGTGACCAATCCAATGCCGTCGGTATTGTCGCCGAGTAAACAGCCGTCTTTACGCATCACCAAGGTGTTGACGGCTCTACTGATAAGGGCCCTTTCGGTCAGGCGATCAGCTTTTTTCCAGGCTAATTCTTTCAACGGAACGGTGCAGTTGAGCCCCTTTCCTCCCGCTCCGAAAAACCGGTCGACTGCTTCGTCGAAAGAGTCGGCAGCGACTTCCTGAGCACTGTAATTTAGCTCCTGTTCGGTTTGTTGGGCAAACAAGTGATGAATTCGCGGCGATTTACTGTGCTTGATAGGCTGGCCGAAAACAGCGTACTGATCAATCGGGTTCATTAACGGCATACTTGTTTATCCATATTTCCCAGATAATCGTCATCGCAACGATGGCAATGGCGATGACGATTTCCACCCACATGAAGTTTTCGAAATAGGCGACTACCACGGCCGAAGAGCCTAGATACAACCCGACCAAACTGAAGCGCCAGCCGATTCGTATGCCGTCCAACATGGTGGCTAACGACAAGATTAGCAAAATCACCAAGCTGGCGCTGATTTCGTTGAGTTGACCGGATTTTTGCAATAAAAAAGCGCCGCCCACAACGACCAGCGAGGTAAACCAGTGTAAGAATTGTTCTTTTACGATGTGCGTGAAGTCGAGAACGTCGTGTTTTTTGGATTGCAACCAGGCTATTAAAACGGCAAATAATCCGAAAACGACGACCATAATCAGCCAATAACCGTAACCGTCATCTGGGGAATAATCGGTGATGCCGATACCGAGAATAGACAGTATGAGTAACAGGATTAAAATCGCCTCTTCAATTTGGAATTTTCGTTTTTCACTGATAAAGCGCTCTTCTTGCATGGTGAACCTCAGGGATTGTTATTATTGTTCTTGTAACCATTGTGCAACGGACTTTGCGTAATAAGTCAAAACGGCATCGGCTCCGGCACGTTTAAAAGCCAGTAAAGATTCCAGAACCACCTGTTTTTCATCAAGCCATCCATTGATGCTGGCGGCTTTCAGCATGGCATATTCGCCGCTCACTTGATAGGCGAAGGTTGGTACGCCGAAACGATCTTTTGCTCGCCGGATGATATCAAGGTATGGCATGCCAGGCTTGACCATGATCATATCGGCGCCTTCTTGGATATCAAGTTGAATTTCGCGCAGCGCTTCATCGGAATTGGCCGGATCCATCTGATAGCTGTATTTATTGCCGCTTCCTAAATTGGCTGCGGACCCGACAGCGTCGCGAAACGGACCGTAAAAACTGGATGCGTATTTGGCGGAGTAGGCCAAGATTCGGGTATTGAGATGGCGGTGGTTTTCCAGGGTTTCTCTAATAGCGCCAATGCGTCCGTCCATCATATCGGACGGAGCAACGATATCAGCTCCGGCTTCGGCATGGGATAGAGCTTGTTTGCAAAGTACCTCCACAGTCTCATCGTTAACGACGTAGCCTTCCGCATTGGTCAAACCGTCCTGGCCGTGCGAGGTGAAGGGATCTAGGGCTACGTCGGTAATGACGCCCAGATCGGGAAAAGTCGCTTTCAACGCTCTAACACAACGTTGGGCGAGTCCTTCCGGGTTGTAGGCTTCTTCGGCCGAGGCCGATTTTTTATCGCTATCTGTAACCGGAAAAAGAGCGACGGCAGGAATGCCGAGCTGCGTTAATACGTCGGCTTCTTCTAATAATAAGTCAATGGATTTGCGCTCAATGCCGGGCATTGAGGGGATGCTTTCTGTCTTGTTTTGGCCTTCAATGACAAAGACGGGATAAATCAGATCATCAGTCGAAAGACTGTTTTCACGCATCAGGCGGCGGGAAAATACCTGATAGCGCATTCTTCTCATACGTGTAGACGGGAAAATGGTGGTATTATGTAGCATATTGTCCATAATGATATGGTTATATTAGTCGGTAATCGAGAACATCCGTACTTTTCATGGGAAGGTCCGGTAACCGTAGGTTTTGTGTTTATTGTATCATGCTTGATCTTTGGAAATAGAATGTATGATCGACAACTGTTTTGGAGTTTTTTATGAGAATTAAGCAGTTTCCGCAATATTTTTTATTGCTCGTATTGGGATTGGTGTTCAACGTCTCTTCAGTAATGGCGGCCGATTTGGTGGCGCCTCAGATGGCGATAGAAAACGCGTCCAATCGATTAAAAGAAAAATTACAGGATGATTCCTTTACCAAAGATTTTCAACAAATCACCGTTTTTGTCGAAGATGTTATTTATCCCCATGTCGATTTTAATCGTATTTCTGCATTAGTGTTAGGGAAATTATGGCGGTCAGCCAGCGCTGAAGAAAAAACGGAGTTTAAAAAAGAATTCCAGACATTGCTGATCAGAACTTATTCGAGAGCTTTCGTTGAATTTAAGGATTGGTCGGTTCGCTTTTTGCCTCTCAATATGGAAAATGGCGATAAAAAAGTCATCGTCAAAACCGAAATTTTACAACCAGGCATTCAGCCGATCGCGGTGAATTACAGGATGTTGCTGAGTAAAGGCGAATGGAAAGTATACGATATCATCATTGAAGGGGTGAGTCTGGTCACCAATTATCGCACCAGTTTTAAAAATGAAGTTAAACGCACCGGCTCTTTGCAAGCGGTGATCGATCAATTGGCCAAACGTAACAGCGAGGCGTTGGCTGTTCAAGAAAACTCTTGATTATTTAGTATCCACTGCTCGCCGTTCTGGCGGGCAGCTTCCCTTCCAGCAGTATGAATTCCAGTAAAGACTCCATATACGCCAGCCCTGTGGGCGAAATTGGCGCGTTTAAATTTGATGAAAAGGTCGCTAGTGTATTCCCCGACATGATTCGGCGTTCTGTGCCGGGATACGGTGCCATCATTTCTGCGATCGGATTGTTAGCGGGGCGTTTTTGTCAGGATCATAGCCAGTGCTATGATCTAGGGTGTTCATTGGGGGCGGCCACATTATCGATGCGTCATCAGATCAGAGCCAAAGATTCAAGGATTATTGCGGTTGATAACTCCGAGGCGATGATCGAGTCGTTCAGAAAGCTTTTGGCTCAGGATGAAGGAAATGTTGAGGTTGATGTCAAATGTGCCGACATTCGGGATATCGAGATCGAAAACGCATCGGTTGTAGTGTTGAATTTTACCTTGCAATTTATACCAATCGCTGACCGAAAGGGTTTTCTACGCAAAATTTATCGAGGAATGTTACCGGGTGGCATTTTGATTTTGTCTGAGAAATTGCATTTCAGCGACCCGCGCCAGCAGGTTCTCCAAACCGAGATGCATCATGCCTTTAAGAGGGCTCAGGGCTATAGCGATCTGGAGATTAGTCAAAAACGCACGGCTTTGGAAAATGTGTTGATTGCGGAGAGTTTTGACCAACATCGACAACGTTTGGCTGACGTCGGTTTTAGCAGTGCGGAAGTTTGGTTTCAATATTTTAATTTTGCATCGATAATAGCGTTGAAATAGTTATGGATTATCAGCCGCTATATCGGATGCTAACTGAGGCCGGCGCTACGCAATGGGTGGAGCAATTGCCGTTGCAGATTCATCAGGCTTTTACTAGTCGAGAACATGGCACTTTGCAGGAATGGCGGAGGTTAATAGAAAATCTACCGCAATATTCTTCCTCGGGGTGTGAATCAGCTGATCGAGTCGTTGTGGGAGAGGAAAGCGATATTTCCGAATCTCAGCGCCAGCAGTTGGAACAGCAGTTAAAGGTCTTGTCGCCTTGGCGTAAAGGCCCTTACTGGCTTTATGGGATCCACATCGACACCGAATGGCGCTCGGATTGGAAATGGGATCGCTTAAAAGAGGGGATCGCGCCTTTACAAAATCGACTAGTTTTGGATGTCGGTTGCGGCAATGGCTATCATTGCTGGCGCATGCTGGGGGCTGGCGCTCGA
The DNA here is from genome assembly GCA_050304855.1 of Methylococcaceae bacterium. Taxonomy (GTDB): domain Bacteria; phylum Pseudomonadota; class Gammaproteobacteria; order Methylococcales; family Methylomonadaceae; genus Methylomarinum. The sequence goes on along the minus strand of JBNLEI010000092.1, from coordinate 17,322 downwards.
ATGGTGGTCGGCATCGATCCGACGCTATTGAGCGTGATGCAATTTCATGCGGTCAAAAAACTTTACGGCGATGCGCCCGTGTATGTTCTACCGTTAGGGATCGAGCAGGTCCCCGAGCAGACCAAAATATTCGATACCGTCTTTTCAATGGGGGTGTTGTATCATCGGCGCTCGCCACTTGATCACTTGTTGCAGCTAAAAGGATGTTTGCGCCCGGGTGGAGAATTGGTATTGGAAACGTTGGTGATTGAAGGAAAAAAGGGAGAAGTGTTGTTGCCACAAGATCGTTATGCCTGTATGCGGAATGTCTGGTTTATTCCTAGTTGCGAAACCCTGATCGGTTGGATGGAGCGAAGTGGTTTTTGCAATGTCCGCTTACTGGACGTCACCAAAACCACATTTGAGGAACAACGTACCACCGAATGGATGCCGTTTCACTCCTTAAAAAATTTTCTCGATCCGGAGAACCCGGAATTGACTCTAGAAGGTTTGCCTGCTCCGGTTAGAGCCGTTGTTACGGCTAATATTGATTAACTCGAGACCGGTTTGAGTTGTGTTATTCAGCAAAAAAGGCATTGAAATTTTTGGTTTAAACAATGAAGCATGCGCCGGAATGATTTCCATAAAGAAATGGGTAAAGTAGATATATTGCGAGTTTTAGGAGTTGTTAGCGCCTGTGCTATTCTCTGAGTTTTGCTGTTTGTTCCGGCATCTGAGCAGTGTTTGATTAATGTACACTTTTTAACCGGAATGGGGTTTAGAGACTATCTGAATAGCTGGGCTGGCATGTGTAAAGATTTTGGAACTCGATGTTTTAAGAGTTCGCCGAGTGATCAATAACCGAGCTGGGAAGGGGATTTGCCGCGGCCTGTGCTTGAGATAGAATAAATAATTAAGCGAGTTGGATACCGAGCAGCATGTCTGAGAAACATATCTATAAGATCATCTTTTTGAACCGCGACCAAGTTTATGAGGTTTATGCCAAAAATGTTTACCAGGGCGATATGTATGGTTTTGTAATTATCGAGGATTTTCTATTTGGAGAAAAATCCGCAATTGTGCTCGATCCATCCGAAGACAAACTAAGAAGCGAATTCGAAGGCGTGCAACGTTCCTTTGTTCCGATGCACGAAGTTATCAGGATTGACCAGGTCAAGCGCCGTGGGGTTGCAAAAATTGTATCAGCCGACGGGTTGACAGCTGGAAAAGGCAATGTGGCGTCTTTATATGCGCCGGATAAAAAATAAAAGTTTTTTGTTTTTTTTGAATATGGTTAGCCGATGGCGCATCGGTCTTGCTGGCACCGCTTATTTGACTATCCGCAAATTCGGTTTTGATGAGGGTTTTTTGTCGGGAGGCGTCGGTGGTGTATCGTCATCATGTTCTTCCTGATCGAAAATCATGCCTTTCCCGTTTTCTTTGGCGTAAATGGCTAATACCGCTTTGACCGGCGTCACAATATGCATGGCTTTGCCGGCAAAGCGGGCGTTAAATTCAATCTGTTCATTTCCCATGACAAGGCCTTGAATCGCTTCCGGCCTGATATTTAAGACGATTTTTCCATCCTCAATGAAATCGTCAGGCAGAATGGCATCGCTGTTTGTCGCATTAACTAGCAAATGCGGTGTCAGGCTGTTATCGATTATCCATTCGTAAATGGAACGAATCAGGTAGGGCTTTAAGGACGTCATTTGTTGAGTACGACCATTTCTTTTTCCTGGCTGCTCAGGCTTTCCTGAAAAGCTTTTCTTGAAAATAAACGGTTGGCGTAAGCGGTAATGCCTTTGCCAAGACTGGCTATATCGATTCCGACGCTCGGTAAACGCCATAACAACGGGGCCATGACGCAATCAATCAAAGAATACTCGTCACTCATGAAATAAGGGTGGGATTCAAAGACAGGGGCGGCCGCTAATAGGCTTTCACGCAGCATTTTTTTTGCTCGGGCGGACTTTTTCTCGCCGGAGTTTAGGATTTCATCCAATAATTGATACCAATCCTGGTCGATGCGTTTAATCAACATGCGGGCGTTGGCTCGGGAAACGGGGTCCATTTGATGCAGAGGCGGATGAGGGAAGCGCTCGTCGAGATATTCCATAATGATGCGTGAGTCATACAGAACCAAGTCGCGTTCAATCAACGTGGGAGAGGTACCGTTGGGGTTTAGCTCGAGCAAATCCTCTGGTGGCTCGTTAACGTCAAAATATTCTATGTCCGCAGTTACGCCTTTTTCGTGCAGAACCAGCCGGGCGCAATGGCTCATCGCGCAAGTCGGGGAAGTAAAAAGAGTCATTACAGATTTTCGGGTGGTAATGTTGGCCACGTAAAATACCCTCTTTAAATTAAATTGGGATGAAAAACTGCGCCATTATATCATGGATATTTATTTTTTTGGGGAAGGGGAGATGGCGAAAATAGAGGGGGAACAGGGCTGAAGACACAGAGCAAAGGCTCTGTGTCTTGTGTTTTGATTAATGGATGTCTTTCCAGTATTCTCTTTTCAAAAGATAAGCGACTACAGTAAACATCAAGATAAAGAACAGCACGTATTTTCCCATTGCTTTTCTTTCCATCTGTACGGGCTCGCCCACATAAACCAGAAAATTCACCAGATCGTTAACCATTTGATCAAATTGTTCAGGTGAAAGTTGGCCCGGTTTTTTAAGGACTAATTGGGTCACAACTTCCTGGCCGTCAATGTTTTTAATGACGGCGGCCTGTTCACCCTGTAATTGCCATAGTACATTAGGCATACCGACATCCTTGAAAACGGTATTGTTGACACCTAGCGGCTTGCTATCGTCGGTATAAAAACCTTTTAGATAGCTGTAAAGCCAATCAGCACCGCGAGAGCGCGCAATCAGAGACAGGTCGGGAGGGTAAGTGCCGAACCATTTTGTCGCATCATGTTGGTTCATCGCGCTATGCATTTGGTCGTAGATATTAGCGCCGTATGGCGTGATTTCTTTCAACACTTCGCTTTCGTCGATGTTCAGATCCAGCGCGATCCTTTTATAACGGATATGTTTGGCCGAGTGACAACCGAGACAATACGTGACAAAGTGCTTCGCGCCACGCTCCAGCGAAGCTGTGTCGGAAAGGTCGATATCCGCTTCTTCCAGTTCCATGCCGGCGCCGCCGGCAAAAACAGTGAAAGGCGTCATTAACAACAGAATATAGATAAACTTTTTCATGATTTAATCAAGGCTTTCTTTTAATTTTTTTACAAATCGAATCAGTACCCGGGCAATACCTGACGGATTCGGCCTTCTTTGAACTTTTGTTTTTCCGGTTTCTGTCGTAACCGGCATCTTCGTGAACATCTCGTCGACGGTTTCGATCCAGTGTGGGAGACGCTCTTCGATAGAAGGTTGATCGGTGAGGCGGGTAGGAATCGGTTTGCTTCTTTCCCAGCGTGTATACAACGGCATCAATAAGAAGAAACCGAAATAAACCGCAGTCAGTATTCGGGCGATAGTTGTTGCTGTCGGCGTGGCCGGTTGCGTACCGAGATATCCCAAACCGATAAAGCTGAGGACAAACAGTAATAAAGCCTTTTTGTAAATACCGCCGCGATAACGAATTGATTTCACTTTGCTACGATCCAGCCAGGGCAGTAAAAACAACACAACAATCGCACCGCCCATGGCAATGACGCCGGCAAACTTGTCGGGAACGGCTCGTAGGATGGCGTAGAAAGGTGTGAAATACCAAACCGGGGCGATATGCTCGGGTGTTTTCAACGGGTCGGCTGGAATGAAGTTAGCATGTTCCAAAAAGTAACCGCCCATTTCCGGCATATAGAAAATGACAGTGGCGAAAAAGAACATGAATACTCCGGTGCCGACAATATCCTTGACTGTGTAGTATGGGTGGAAAGGAATGCCGTCTACCGGAATTCCGTAGGGGTCTTTGGATTCTTTTATTTCGATGCCATCCGGGTTGTTCGAACCGACCTCGTGCAATGCGACGATATGCAGGAAAACCAGAATCAGTAGTGCCAGGGGTACAGCGATGACATGGAAGGCAAAGAAACGGTTAAGGGTTGCATCGGAGACCACGTAATCGCCTCGAATCCATAACGACAGATCGTCGCCGATGACGGGAATGGCGCTGAACAGGGAGATAATGACCTGAGCTCCCCAATAGGACATCTGCCCCCAAGGTAGTAAGTATCCCATAAAGGCTTCCGCCATCAAACAGACGAAAATCAGCATTCCGAAAATCCAGATCAGTTCTCGAGGCTGTTTATACGATCCGTATAGCAGGCCTCTGAACATATGGAGGTAAACGATGATAAAAAAAGCCGATGCACCGGTGGAGTGCATGTATCGGACCAGCCAACCCCAGTTAACGTCACGCATGATATATTCGACTGAGTCGAATGCCAGTTTGGCGTCGGGTTTATAGTTCATGGTCAGCAAAATGCCGGTGATGAACTGGGTGACCAAGATAAATATCGCCAGAGAACCGAAAAAATACCAAATGTTAAAATTTTTCGGCGCATAGTAGTGCGCCATATGCTCGTCCCACAGCTTTTTCAGCGGGAAGCGGTCGGATACCCAAGCGGTGGATTCGTTGAATTTTTGCTTCATGCGTTAGCCTCCTCACTGCTTTCTTCGCCGATGATGATAAGCTGATCGGTAATGTATCGGTATGGCGGAATTTCCAAGTTGGTCGGAGCGGGAACGCCTCGATATACGCGTCCGGCTAGATCGAACCAGGATCCATGGCAAGGGCAGAAAAAACCGCCTTTCCATTGATCTCCAAGATCAGGTGGGGCGATTTCCGGACGGAACGTCGGGGAACAGCCCAGGTGTGTGCAAAGCCCTATCGCTACAAAAATTTCCGATTTAATGGAACGAAGCGGATTTTTACTGGAGTCGGGCTGAATGGACTCATTGGAAAGCGGGTCTGCGAGTTGGTTTTCCAGAGTTTCTAACGTGGACAGGACATCAGGCGTTCTGTTGAGCACCCACACCGGTTTTCCGCGCCAGGCGACTCTGATCAGTTGCCCAGGCTCCATTTTGCTAATATCGACTTCTACCGGTGCGCCAGCCGCCATGGCTTTGGCGCTTGGCTGCATTTGCGAAAGGAAGGGTACGGCAAGATATCCTGTACCGACTGCGCCAACCACGGTCAATGCCGAGGTCAGAAACTGGCGTTTTGATTTATCGACGCCTTCGTTGCTCATGTGTAACGCTCCTGTTTCGTCTACGACGCAGTGTGATCTGCGTCAATTATTATAATCGTTGACAATATACCTTACTGTTAAAATTTATTGAAGCTGTTATTACGATGCCGGTTGAGTGGTTAATCATTTGTCTCGACGAAAACGCCTGCGGTCTTAACGTACTTATATCGGAGCGTTAACGGCTTTTTCCAAAGCTTCGATAAAGGTTTGGTTTTCTTCTTCCGTTCCTATAGTCACTCTCAAGCAATTAGCTAAGACTCCCCCCTGTGGCGACAAGTTTTTAATTAAAACGCCCTGTTTTTTTAGCGACTGAAAGAGACTGTCGGCCGACTTATTTTCGGTTTTGAACAGAATGAAGTTGGCGTCGCTGGGAAGAGCGGTAATGCCTACAAGCCGGTTCAATTGTGCAAAAAGTAGGGATCTTTGTTGACGTAAAGTTCTGGTTTGTTGCAGCAAAAAACCGATATTATTAAGTGCAAAATCCGCGGTCATTTGTGTCAAACTGTTGATATTGTAAGGAAGACGGATTTTATTAAGTTGCTCGATTATGGCCGGCTCGCCGGCAAGAAACCCCAGCCTAAGACCGGCTAGGCCAAGTTTTGAGACGGTGCGCATGACCAGTAAATTCGGGAAGTTAATTAATCGATCGATAAAACTGGCGTCGGTGAACGGTGCATACGCTTCATCGACGACGACCAGTCCCGGCGTATCGTTCAAGATGCGTTCAATGTCGTCGGCGGCAAACAAATTGCCGGTCGGATTATTTGGATAAGCAAGAAATACCACGGCCGGTTTATGTTGTGTGATTGCCGAAAGCATCGCTGGCAGATCGAGTGCAAAATCGTCCGTATTCAGTGAAATGCCGTGATAGTTTAATCCCAAGCTCTGTGCGACTTGCTTGTACATGACGAAACTCGGTTCCGGTGCAAGAACTGTGGCATTAGGCGGTAACGCCATTAGCAGAATCTGAATAATTTCGTCGGAACCGTTGCCCAGCAGTATTGCAGATTGTTCAGGAATTTTGTTGACTGCTTTTAGTGTGGTAGCCAGCTTTCTGGCTTCCGGATCGGGATAACGGTTGATCGGGCAGGATTTGATGGTTTGAAGCCATTGCTCAATCACGTGTTCCGGCCAGCTGTAGGGGTTTTCCATGGCGTCGAGTTTGATGAAATTCTGGGCGTCGGCCACTTTATAAGCGGACATTGCCAAAACTTCTTTGCGAAAAAGGGTCGAGACTATATCGTGTGACATCGGATTGAATAAGTGGTTTGTTATCGGCCAAGATCCGTCCGCCGTTATTCTCGGGCAGGTGCATTGATGTGCGTTGGGCCGTAAAGGCGGAAAGATCTTTTGCGGAAAATAAATCCGCTGGTTAATTATCGTATTCGGTATTCGGCGGACCGGGCATGCGCGGTTAGGCTTTCGCCTCTGGCCAGAACGGATGCGACTTTGCCCAATTTGTCAGCGCCTTCGGCGGAGCAGTTGATCAGGCTAGTGCGTTTCTGGAAGTCATACACGCCGAGCGGCGAAGAAAAGCGCGCCGTGCCGGACGTCGGCAAAACATGGTTGGGTCCTGCGCAATAATCGCCCAATGCTTCGGCCGTATATCGACCCATAAAAATAGCGCCGGCGTTGCGGATTTTTTGGCTCAAGGCGTTTGGGTCCTCCACTGACAGTTCCAGATGTTCGGGAGCGATCCGATTAGCGACTTCTGCCGCTTCATTCAAGCTTTGCACATGGATCAAGGCCCCTCGGGTCGTCAATGAAGTTCGGATGATATCGGCACGTTCCATATTCGGTAGCAGTTTGTTGATGCTGTGTTCTACGCGGTCTAGAAATTCGCTTTTATCGGAGATCAAAATGGCCTGCGCGTTTTCGTCATGTTCCGCTTGCGAAAATAAATCCATGGCGATCCAGTCAGGGTTGGTATTGCCGTCGCAAATCACCAGAATTTCCGAAGGTCCTGCAATCATATCGATGCCGACTTGACCGAAAACCAGTTTTTTGGCGGTAGCAACATAAATATTGCCGGGACCGACAATTTTGTCCACTGCCGGAATGGTTTTGGTGCCGTAGGCCAGGGCGGCTACGGCTTGGGCGCCGCCGATCGTAAACACCCGGTCCACGCCCGCAAGATAGGCCGCTGCCAGAACCAACGGATTGGTTTCGCCCTGAGGAGTCGGTACGACCATAATCAGTTCGCCGACTCCAGCCACTTTTGCGGGAATCGCGTTCATTAAAACCGAAGACGGATAAGCGGCCTTGCCGCCAGGGACATAAAGTCCGACTTTGTCCAGTGGCGTCACTTTTTGGCCGAGTAGGGTGCCGTCTTCCTCAGTGTATTCCCATGACTGCATTTTTTGTTCTTCGGCGTAAGCTCGGATCCGGTTAGCAGCAGTTTGCAAGGCATCGGCTTTTTCCGCTGACAGGCTTTGCCACGCTTTCAGTAACGCTTCTTTAGACAGTTCCAATTCGGTAGCTTTTTTGAACTGGCATTGATCGAAACGATTGGTATATTCGACGACAGCGTCGTCGCCCAAGTTGCGCACATCGGTGATGATCTCCATCACCCGCTTTTGTATTCCGAAATCTTCCGCTGCATCCCAAGCTAATTTCGTTTGCAGTTCAGCGGAAAAGTCATTAGTGGAACTGTCAAGTCGGGTCATACTGATAGCGGACATTGGGTTACCTCTTTGCCAGGGTCGTTTCAAATTGATCGATCAAAGATTGTATGGCTTGATGCTTCATTTTCATAGCCGCTTTGTTGACAACCAGTCGGGAAGTGATATTTGTTATCAGTTCTTTAGCTTCCAGGCCATTGGCTTTCAGTGTGTTGCCAGTGTCGACCAAGTCGACGATACAATCGGCTAAGCCGACCAGTGGAGCTAACTCCATGGAACCGTAAAGCTTGATAATTTCGGCTTGTATGCCCTGATCGGCGAAATACCGCTTGGCGGTTTTAACGTACTTGGTCGCAACTCGGATGCGGCCGCTGACGGAGGGAGCGTTGACCGGCATTGCCGTCATCAATCGGCAGCCGGCAATGCCCAAATCCAGCGGTTCATAAAGATTTTCCGAACCGTGCTCTAGTAATACGTCTTTGCCGGCGATGCCCATGTCAGCAGCACCATATTCGACGAATGTCGGTACGTCGGTCGCTCTGATAATCACCAGTTGAACATCGTCACGGGTGGTTTGCAAAATCAGTTTGCGGCTTTTTTTCGGATCATCGGTCGGCACGATCCCGGCTTCTTCGAGTAAAGGCAGGGCGTCTTCATAAATACGGCCTTTGGATACAGCAATTGTTAACATGGTTTTAACCTATCGGGGAATACGGCGTATGGTGGCCCCTAATTGGGCAAGTTTCTCTTCGATATGATCGTAGCCTCGATCGATATGATAAATGCGGTCGACCAGCGTTTCTCCTTCAGCTACCAAACCGGCTAGTACCAAACTAGCCGAAGCGCGAAGATCGGTAGCCATAACCGGGGCGGCAGTCAGTTTGTTGACGCCACTGCAGATTGCGGTATTGGATTCCAGTTTGATGTCGGCGCCCATGCGCTGCATTTCCTGAACATGCATGAAACGGTTTTCAAACACGGTTTCGGTGATAATGCCGACACCCTCGGCGATACAGTTCAAGGCGGTGAATTGGGCCTGCATATCGGTCGGGAAGGCTGGATAAGGTGCGGTTCTGAGACTGACGGCTTTCGGTCGACGGCCCTCCATATCCAGCTCAATCCAGTTTTCTCCGGTTTCGATTTTGGCGCCGGCTTCTCGCAGCTTGTCCAGAATGGCGTCGAGAATATGGGGATTGGTGTTTTTCAGTTTGACTCGTCCCCGGGTAATTGCGGCAGCGACCAGATAAGTGCCTGTTTCGATACGGTCGGGCAGAATTTTGTAGTGCAGGTTATCCACACCTAATTTCTTAACGCCTTCGATTTCTAACACATCAGTACCGATGCCAGTGATTTTTGCGCCCATTTTGTTAAGAAAATGGGCTAAGTCCGTAACTTCAGGTTCTTTAGCGGCATTTTCAATAATGGTTTTGCCTTCCGCCAGCGTTGCGGCCATTAGTAGGTTTTCGGTGCCCGTTACCGTGATTTTGTCGAGTACCAGGCGGCAGCCCTTCAAACGTTTGACCTTTGCGTGGATGTAGCCGGCCTCCACCCGAATATCGGCACCCATTTTGACCAGCGCATCAAGGTGGATGTCGACGGGGCGAGTGCCGATGGCGCAGCCGCCAGGCAAGGAGACATTAGCCTCTCCGAAACGTGCTAACAGCGGACCCAACACCAGAATCGATGCGCGCATGGTTTTGACTAACTCATAGGGCGCTTCGAATTTGGTAATGGTGCTGCTGTCGACTTCGATATTCATTTTTTCATCGACCGTCAGTTGCACACCCATTTGGCCCAATAACTCCATGGTGGTTGTAATATCATGTAGGTGAGGAATATTGCCAACCGAAACCGGAGTTTCCGAAAGTAAAGTGGCAGCCAGAATCGGTAGTGCGGCATTTTTTGCGCCGGAAATTTTTAATTTTCCGTCTAGCGGCTTACCGCCGGTAATTAATAATTTGTCCATAGAAGAGGGTCGTCAGTTTGGGAAAACGCAGCCGAGTCTATTGATGACCGGCGGCAAAGTATTCGTTATTGTCAAAACCGCTGAGTTTGGCTAAAGCCAATAGTTGCTGCGGAATGTTTTTGAATGAGAGCCGGGTGTTATGTCGCTGACTATGCTTGATCCATTCAAGCATCAATGCCAAGCCGGCACTGTCGGTCATTTCCACTTTCTGCAAGTCGATGCAGATTATCTCGGCCGAATTCAAAAAATTGAGCGATTTTACCGTTTTTTTGTCGATACTGGAAAAAGTCAGGGAGCCCTCAACGACAAAATACCCCGGCTGCTGTTCGGTGATTTTCAGCTTTGACACTATTTTTCCGCGCTATCTTGGTCTTTAAACAGGAACTGACCAATCACTTCTTCCAACACAATGGCGGATTGAGTGATTTCGATTTCGCTGTCTGTCGATAAGAACTCGTCCGACCCGCCGGGCTCGAGACTGATATATTGCTCGCCCAGCAGACCAGCTGTGTATATGCTGGCCGTCGTATCCTCGGGCAGCGTATCGTATTGTGATTCGATGGTCATTTCGACAACCGACTGGTACGTTTTTTTATCGAAAGTAATGGCCGACACCCTTCCGATACGAACGCCTGCGACCGAGACTGGTGATTTTACTTTGAGGCCGCCGGAATTTTCGAAGCGGGCAAATATTTTGTAACTTTCGTTGTTGCTGTAAGTGCCTAGATTGCTGATTTGCAAGGCCATGAAAAACAGGCCTGCGATACCACAGGCGACAAAAAGTCCGACTAATGTATCCTGAGTTTGAGAGTGCTGCATGTTAAATTTCTCCAAACATGAGTGCAGTTAGAATGAAGTCTAGTCCTAGCACGCTGAAAGCCGAATTGACGACTGTTCGTGTGGTGGCCCGGCTGACGCCCTCCGAAGTCGGGATCGTGTCGTAGCCTTCGAATAAGGCAATCCAAGTGACAACAAAACCGAAAACGACGCTTTTAATGATGCCGTTGACGATGTCATCGTAAAAATCGATGGAGGACTGCATTTGCGACCAGTAGGAGCCGTCGTCTACACCTAGCATGCCGACACCGACCATGTGTCCGCCCATGACGCCGATTGCACTAAAAATGGCGGCTAACAATGGCATGGAAAGCAGGCCGGCCAGAAACCGGGGGGTGATGATTCGTTTCACGGGGTCCACAGCCATCATTTCCATACCGGATAATTGTTCGGTGGCTTTCATCAGACCGATTTCAGCGGTTAAAGCTGAACCAGCACGGCCAGCGAACAATAATGCCGAGACTACGGGGCCCAACTCCCTGACCAGGGAGGCTGCCACCATGACACCCAGAGCTTCTTCTGCGCCGAAGTCGGACAAAATATTATAACCTTGCAGTCCGAGCACCATACCGACAAACAGTCCTGAGATAGTAATGATTAGAAATGATAAAACGCCGACCGAATACATTTGTTTAATGAGTAATCCGGGGCGAAATATTACATCGGTGATCCCCTCCAAGGTATGCAGCAGGAAAAACGCTGCGCGGCCTAATTTGGCAAAGCCGGTGCGTGTTGTTTCCCCCAGTTTTTGAAGATATCGAGTCATTATTGTATTGTTTGCTTTATGAGGACAGTAGGTCTTCAAGATAATCAACGGCCGGATAATGAAAATGGACCGGGCCGTCCGCTTTGCCGCGCATGAATTGTTGCACCCATTCGGAATCGGAATTGTCCAGTTGTTCCGGTGTGCCTTGACCTACGATTTTTCCGTCCGACAATACGTAAATGTAGTCGGCGATGGCGGCAGTTTCCTGCACGTCGTGAGAGACGATAATACTGGTCAGGTTCAACGTGGTGTTCAACGACTTGATTAAATGTACCAGTGCGCCCATTGAGATTGGGTCCTGACCGGTAAACGGTTCGTCATACATAATCATCATCGGATCCAAAGCAATGGCTCTGGCCAAAGCAACGCGGCGGGCCATGCCTCCCGACAATTCGTTGGGCATCAAGTCCTTGGCTCCGCGCAGCCCGACAGCTTGCAGTTTCATCAGCACTAATGTGCGAATCATGGATTCCGATAATTGAGTGTGTTCCCTCAGCGGAAAGGCAACATTGTCATAGACGTTCATATCGGTTAGCAACGCTCCGCTTTGGAATAGCATGCCGATACGCTTACGAAGGTTATACAACTCGGCCAGTTTAAGGCTATGTACGTTCTGACGATCGACATGGATGCTGCCCTGCTCCGGATAAAGTTGACCCCCGATCAGTTTCAAAAGCGTGGTTTTGCCGGTTCCGCTCGGTCCCATGATGGCGGTCACTTTGCCCCGCTGTATATCCAGGGAAATGTCGTCAAAAATTTTTCTGGAGCCGCGGGAAAAAGTCAAGTTTCTTACCGAAACCAGGCTGCTTTCTTGGCTCTCGCTATTATCCATGTTGATTCGCGGGACTTTCTGTTGATTTAATCGACCATATTGTATGGGAGGTGATCGATAAGTCAATCAAGAACTCGGGAATAGCAAAAAATGTGTACACAAAATCCGTCTTAATCATGCGATAATAAACAATTTTTCAACTCCGAAAAGACATGTTAATCAATTTTGTTGCCTTGGCGGTCGGTTTGCTCGTTTTGGTGTTTTCGGCCGATAAATTCGTAAACGGGACTGCGTCCATAGCGAGAAATTTAGGCGTTTCGCCTTTATTGATTGGGTTGACAATTGTGGGGTTGGGAACGTCTGCACCGGAAATACTGGTGTCTGCTATCGCTTCCATGCAAGGCAACAGTGGATTGGCTGTCGGCAATGCATTGGGTTCAAACATCGCCAATATCGGTTTGATTTTGGGTTGTACTGCTTTGATTTCACCGTTGGCCTTCCATTCCGCGTTGCTAAAGCGTGAATTGCCTGTTCTGACGCTGATCAGCGCGATGTGCTATCTATTGGCTTTCGACGGATTGAGTCGGGGAGACAGTATTGTCATGTTTGGAACGTTAGGGGTGTTTCTCACCTGGTTAGTCCGTATTGCCAGGCAGGATAGAAAAAAGGAAGACATCTTCGAGCAGGAGCTTGAACAGGAGTTGCCTGAACAAATGTCGAACATTAAAGCTTGGGTGTTTTTTGCCGTAGGCTTGATCGGATTGTTACTGAGTTCTCGTTTGCTAGTATGGGCCGCCGTCAATATTGCCGAGTCTTTTGGTGTCAGTGACTTGGTGATAGGGTTGACGATTGTCGCGTTGGGCACCAGTTTACCCGAGCTAGCGGCGTCCGTAGCCAGCGTCATCAAAAAAGAAGACGATTTGGCGGTCGGGAATGTCATCGGCTCCAATATTTATAATTTGCTGGCCGTATACTCGCTACCCGGATTGATTGCTCCGGGAACGGTTGCGCAGAGTGTATTGGTCAGGGATTTTCCGGTTATGCTAGGGTTTACTGTGATCTTATTTGTGCTTGGGTTTGGTTTTAACCGGGTAGTCGGCAGAATTAACCGTTATGAAGGCGCCGCTTTAGTTCTGGCCTATTGTGGCTACCAATGGGTCATCTATCGGGATGCGGTTGCAATATTATGAGCCACGAGGACCAGGATATTAAGGATCTGGCTCTGGCCGTCATTGAGGTTGAAAAACAGGCGGTCGAAGCTCTGGTCGACCAGATTAACGATCAATTTGTCAAAGCCTGTCGTCTTATGTTGTCCTGTAAAGGCAGGGTGGTGGTGACTGGAATGGGTAAGTCCGGGCACATTGCCGGCAAAATTGCCGCGACGCTTGCGAGCACTGGAACGCCGGCGTTTTTTGTTCATCCTGGAGAGGCCAGTCATGGCGACTTGGGAATGATTACCCGACAAGATGTCGTTTTGGCTTTGTCTAATTCCGGCGAAACTGCTGAGGTTGTAACGATCTTGCCCATCATTAAGCGATTGGGCGTGCCCTTGATCGCGATGACAGGTAATGCGGATTCGACCTTGGCAAAATTGTCCGCGGCACATCTTAATGTAGCCGTCCGGCAAGAAGCTTGTCCCTTGGGGCTAGCACCGACAGCTAGTACCACGGCTGCTTTGGTGATGGGAGACGCCTTGGCCGTTTCCCTGTTGGAAGCTCGCGGTTTTACTCGCGATGATTTCGCTTTGTCTCATCCGGGCGGGAGTTTGGGAAAACGCCTGCTCATGAGAGTGAGCGATATTATGCATCGAGGACAGGAGGTTCCGGCTGTCAGTCATGATGTTTTGGTGTGCGATGCATTGCTCGAGATGACCGGTAAAAAATTAGGGATGACGGCGGTGATTGATGCCGATTGGAAAGTGGCGGGGGTTTTTACCGATGGAGATTTACGCCGCATGTTGGAGAAAAATCTGGATGTGCATAATACGGCGATCACCGAGGTGATGACTTCGCCTTGTGCGACAATCTCCGAAGATATTCTGGCGGCTGAAGCCATGCAAATTATGCAGCAGAAAAAAATTAACGCTTTGTTGGTAGAAGATGGTCGGCAAAAGCTGGTAGGGGCGCTGAATATGCACGATTTACTACGTGCTGGGATTGTTTGATTTTACTGGATTGAAGGAAACGAGAGAGAGTTTATGACCCCGGAAATTTTGGCGAAGGCGAAGCTGGTAAAATTATTGATTCTGGATGTGGACGGCGTTTTGACCGACGGTCGGTTGTTTTTTGATGATCATGGCAGGGAATATAAAAGCTTTCATGCCCGTGATGGTCACGGTATTAAACTGTTGAGGCAGACTGGCGTTGAAGTGGCCGTTATTTCGGGGCGAAAGTCCAACTCGGTGGCTATACGGATGGAGAATCTGGGTATCAAACATGTCTATCAGGGACACGAGAACAAAAGAGCCGCCTTTGCGGAAATATTGGAAAAAACCGGTTTTGGTGCCGAGCACACAGCCTATGTCGGGGATGATTTGCTGGATTTGCCTATCATGACAAGAGCGGGATTTTCAGTGGCCGTCAGTGATGCCAATTTTGCCGTCAAGCAATACGCCGATTGGTGCACTGAAAAAGAGGGCGGACTTGGGGCGGTCAGAGAGGTTTGCGACTTGATTATGCAGGCGCAAGATAATTTTGAGTCGGTTTTGCGAAGCTATTTGATTTAATTTTGATGTTACAACAGTACCGTTTTTACATTCTGCTTGCCCTGATTGTTTTGTTATCCTTGTGGTTAACTAGTATTTCGGAGCGGGATGACACCTTTGTCGATACCGTACATATGCAAAACGGTATTGATTATTTCAGCAACGGTTACAGTAAGACTGAAATGGATATAACTGGCATTCCTAAAAGCGATTTGGTCGCCGATAGTATGATACATTACAGCGGCGATGGGACGACCCATTTGGAGAAACCGGTAATGACGCTCTATAACGGTGATCTTTCTCCTTGGGTGATTCAGTCCGAGAGTGGAATTTTGCAGGAAAACGGCGAAGATTTGCTATTGAACGGTAAGGTATATATTAATCGCGAGGCTGGTAAAACGAGCAAACCGCTGACGGTGAACACCTCCGCGTTACGAGTTAGGCTGCCTGATAATTATGCTGAAACCGATGAATGGGCGGAGATTATTAGCGTATCCAACAGAACAACGGGTATCGGTATGAAAGTAACCTTTGTCGAACCGATCCATTTACGGTTGTTATCTAAAGTAAAAGGGCGTTATGAAGTTAATTAGATACATCTGGAAAAGATTGATTGCTAGGAGCATTGAGCTTTTCGGTACAGAGTGCGTTAATCGGTTGATTAGGGCGATCATCTCTCTCTCGCTGTTGTTTTCGTCTACTCTTGTCGGCGCTTTGGACAGTGACTCCGAACAGCCTATTTACATCGACTCTAATACGGCTACTTATGACGATAAGGCTCAAACCAGTGTTTATACGGGTAATGTTGTGACTATTCAGGGTAGTTTGCGGGTGGATTCCGATAAGTTGGTGGTTTATTTGAAAAACGGTGCCATTGATAAGCTGATCGCGACCGGTGAGCCGGCAAAATTTGAGCAATTGCCGGCAAAAGGAAAAGAGAAGATTAAAGGTGAAGCTTTAATCGGAGAATATTATCCGGAGAAAAATCTGCTCATTCTAAAAAAACAGGCGGTAGTTTGGCAGGGGGGCAATAAATCGGCCAGTGAACTGATCCACTACGACAGCCGTAATGCGTTGATAAAAGCCGGTGAAAAGTCTTCAGATTCTAAGAGAGTGCATTCTGTGTTTAAACCGAAGCCAAAGCAGCAGTCCGATCAATGACTCGTTTAGCCGCAGAAAATTTGG
The DNA here is from genome assembly GCA_050304855.1 of Methylococcaceae bacterium. Classification (GTDB taxonomy): domain Bacteria; phylum Pseudomonadota; class Gammaproteobacteria; order Methylococcales; family Methylomonadaceae; genus Methylomarinum. The sequence continues at coordinate 1,277 of JBNLEI010000092.1, read as the reverse complement.
TTAAAAGCTATAACCATCGCCAAGTCGTGGATGGCGTCAGTTTTGAAGTCAATACTGGCGAAGTGGTGGGATTGCTGGGACCTAACGGGGCTGGGAAAACTACTAGTTTTTATATGGTCGTCGGCTTAATCAAGGTCGATAGCGGCGATATTTTTATCGACGATTTAAAATTGACTCACCACCCTATGCATAGCCGAGCTCGACTTGGTATCGGCTATTTGGCACAGGAGCCTTCTGTGTTTCGAAAGCTTACCGTGTCGGATAATTTGCGTGCCGTACTGCAAATTCGTTCCGATTTGACGGCAGGCCAAGCTGAATTGCTGATTGAGGAGCTACTTGAAGAATTCAGTATTGCTCATTTGCGCGACCAAGTCGCGATGGGGTTGTCCGGAGGGGAGAGAAGAAGGGTGGAAATTGCCAGAGCCTTGGCGACTGACCCTCGGTTTATTTTGCTTGATGAACCGTTTGCCGGCGTGGATCCGATATCGGTTATTGAGTTGCAAAAAATCATTGCTCATTTGAAACAGCGAGGCATCGGTATCTTGATAACGGAACATAAAGTTAGGGAGACACTGGAAATCTGTGACCGCGCTTATATACTAAATAACGGCGGCGTCATTGCTCGCGGGACGGCTGATGAAATGGTGGCTAACCCGGAAGTTCGCAAAGTCTATTTGGGCGATAATTTTAGTTTATAACGATCTGATAGTCATGAAACAGTCATTACAACTCCGAATTGGTCAGAATTTGACCATGACGCCGCAATTACAGCAGGCGATTAAATTGCTGCAGTTGTCGACGCTGGATCTTCAGCAGGAGATTCAACAGGCGTTGGAATCGAATATGATGCTGGAAGTTGACGAAGAAGAGAGTGTAAGTCAAGAGCGTTTGGAAAGGAAAACGGATACTAGTGATCAAATGACCAGTGAAGGGTCGCAATCTGAAATTCCGGAAGATTTACCCGTCGATAGTACTTGGGACGATGTTTATGAAGCAGCTATGCCCGTCGGCGGTGAACCGGGTGAAGCGGTCGAATTCGAGTCGTTTCGGAGTAAGGCAGAAACACTGCAAGATCACCTTTTATGGCAGTTGGAGATGATCCCGATTTCGGAGCGCGATCATGCCATTGCTATTGCTATTATCGATTCGATTAATGAAGATGGTTATCTCAGTGCGCCGTTACAGGACATTTTTGCAGGTCTGCAGGAGCAACTCGAAGAGTTGGAATTCGAAGAAGTAGAGGCTGTTCTGCATCGTGTCCAGAATTTTGATCCGGT
>JBNLEI010000091.1:0-11954 GCA_050304855.1 Methylococcaceae bacterium | reverse complement strand
CGAGTCCCATACTTTCGGCAAGAGCGACAGTCATTTTGGCGATTGCCGCATCGTTGGTATCGATAAGAATGTCTCTGACAAAACTTTTATCGATTTTCAGTTGATCCAAAGGCAGCTGTTTTAGGTAAGACAATGACGAATAGCCAGTACCGAAATCATCGAGCGAGAATCGAACGCCTTTCGATTTTAGCGCAGTCATTTTGGCGATGATATCTTCAATATCTGATGCCAACAGATTTTCAGTCAGTTCCAGCTTAAGTTTTTCCGGATCGGCCCCGGTTTGATCGAGTGTTGTTAACACTCGGTCTACGAAGTCAGTCTGACGGAATTGTCGGACGCTGACATTGACCGCGATAGTCAGATGCGACATCTCAGGATGTTTGGACCATTCGGTCAGCTGTAAGCAAGCGGTTTCTAAAACCCACTGACCTAAAGACAAAATCAATCCGGTTTCTTCCGCTAGTGGTATAAATTCACCGGGAGGAATCATTTTGTTTTCGGTATGTTGCCAGCGCAGTAAGGCTTCGGCTCCTGTAATGGCCCCTTTATGATCCACTTGAGGTTGATAATGAAGGCGAAATTGTTTTTCCTGCAAGCCGATGTGCATTTGTTTTTCCAGATTGGCTCGCGCAGAAATCGATGCCTGCATGGCCGGGTCAAAAAACCTTACTGTGTTGCGGCCGGCTGCCTTGGCTTGATACATGGCGATGTCGGCTTGTTTGAGCAGTTCGTCAATATTGGTGCCATGACCGCTGAAAAGAGTGGCTCCAATACTCGGAGTGCTATGATGTTCATAGCCATTGAGCAGGTACGGCCGGTTAAGCAAATCGAGAATTTTCTCGCTAGCGATTTCGGTTTTGATTGCGGCCTCCGAGGGTTTTTTGCTGAGATCCTCAAGCATTACGACAAATTCATCTCCACCAAGACGGGCTACGGTATCGCATTCACGTATACTGCGGGCGATGCGTTTTGCAACCTCTTTCAATAATAAATCGCCTTTATCGTGGCCCAGTGTATCATTGAGGTTTTTGAAATGGTCAAGGTCCATGAACAACAATGCGCCATAGACTCCGCTACGGCCGTGAGTTGCCAACGCTTGTTGCAAACGGTCTCTTAGCAGTCGACGGTTGGGTAGTTTGGTAAGGGGATCGTAAAACGCGAGATGTTTTATTTCTTCTTCCGCCCGTTTGCGTTCGCTGATATCGATATGGGTGCCGACATAATGAGTCACTTTACCGATGTCGTTTTTTACCGCAGTGATAGTCAGCCATTTAGGGTAGATTTCACCGTTTTTGCGTTGGTCCCATATTTCTCCCTGCCACGTTCCGGTACGATTGATACAATCCCACATCTCTTCATAAAAAGTCTCATCGTGTCGGCCCGACTTGAGTATACTCATTTTTTGACCGACAGCTTCTTCAGCCGAGTAACCCGTCGAGTCGGAAAACGTTTTGTTGACGCGTAGAATTACGGCATTGGCGTCGGTGATCACCATCGCTTCCTGCGATTCGAAAGCGGTTGCGGCGATACGGAATTCTGCCTCTGCTTGTTTACGTTCGGTGATATCGATTGCCGAGCCCACGTATCCGCTGAAATGTCCTTTCTCGTTCTCGAACGGAACGCCTTGGTCCAAAATCCAGCGCCAGTCGCCTTGGGCTCGCCTCATGCGATACTCGGTTAAAATGGGTTTGTGGTCGAGGATATTGTTGTAATACTCTTTAAACACGGTTTCCCGGTCATCGGGATGGATCAGTTGTATCCATCCATCGTAAGTCATGGCTTTCGTAAACTCGATACCGGTAAAATTCAACCAGGTTTTATTGACGAAGGCTGGGTTGCCGTTAATATCGGTTATCCATATCATGGCAGGAGAGGCGTCGGCCATTCGACGGAATCTTTCCTCGCTGGATTTTAAGGCTTCTTGGGCTTGTTTTTGTTCGGTGACGTCACGTAATGCGCTGGCGAAAAACAGCCCGCGCTCGGTTTGAATCGGGCTTAAGCTGATATCCACGTCAAATTCGCTACCGTCTTTTTTTCGCGCCGAGACCATTCGTCCCATTCCCATCGACCTGGAGTCAGGTGAAGTCGCGTATTCGGTTCGTAATGATCTATGGTTTGTTCTAAAGCGTTCGGGGACTAATGTTTCGATGGATTGTCCGATCAGTTCTTCTGCCGTGTAGCCCAACAATCGCTCGGCCTGCTGATTAACCATGGTTACGAGTCCCTGATCATTGCTAATTAGCATGGCGTCTGGAGTCGCATTGAAAATAGCGCGCATGTAGGTTTCACTGGTTTTTAATGCTTCGGGGCTGGGCAATTGCAGCAGCTTCGGAATCAATGGCCAAATTAACAAGGCGGTCGCTATGGAGACGATTGCAGTAGCAAACTTAATCACGCCGTCGAGCCAATAATCGGGATTCCAGATAGTCCAAATGCTCATTAAGTGCGTGGTGCCGCATAAAAGAATGAAAACTCCGAATAAGATGAATACCCAGCGATAAATCAGGTCCGTGCGCTTGTAGACGAAGTACAACAGTGCGAAAGGAATAGAGTAGTAAGCCAGAACAATGATGCTATCACTGATGACATGTAACCATAGCACGCTAGGCAGCCAATGGTAACAGGCGCCGTGCGGCATAAAACTGTTTGAGTTGATTAGTAGATCATTAAGCCAGGCAAACATTCATTCCCCCCTATTTGTATGGGTATTAAGTTTAGTGATTGCTCAGTGACTTGTCGAATATTGCTGACAAAACTTGTCCGCCATATCCGTCGGATCGATAGCTTCAGGTTGGGTAATTATTTAGGAACGTATGACAGTTCAGTGTGTGACCCGAATAGGCTTTTAAAATGTCGGTAAAAATTGAAAATGGGGTCGATTACACGATCGGTTAGAATTTGCTGATGGGTTAGGGGCTTCAAAGTGGTGTGGAATAAGGCAAGTACGGCCTAAGCAAAAAAGCCGTACTTGCAAAATGCACGTAAAAACGACGGGATGTACTCTCTATGTTCCCCTATTTTCAACCAAAGGTTAAAGGTTGTAGTTATCCTCCAGCAGTTTCGCATGCGCAGCGGCCAGTCGAGCGACCGGAATACGCGGTGCCGAACAGGAAACATAGTTCAGTTTGATATGGTGGCAGAAGCGGATCGACTGGGGATGTCCGCCCTGTTCGCCGCAAATGCCGATACGGATGTCAGAGCGGGTGGCGTGACCGAGATCAGCAGTCATTTTCATCAGATTGCCGACACCTTTGACATCGAGAATTTCAAACGGATTGTCTTGTAACAGGCCGGACTCGTTGTAAAGTGGCAGGAATTTGTTTTCCGCATCTTCGCGCGAAAAAGAGAAAGTGGCCTGAGTCAGGTCGTTGGTGCCGAAAGAGAAAAATTCCGCTACACCGGCCAAGTCTCCGGCGCGGGTACAAGCACGAACAGTTTCGATCATGGTGCCGAACTTGAAATCGAGCTCAATCCGGTATTGTTCCTCTACTTCCTTACGGACCTGATCGACGATTTCCTTCACTTTTTTTAATTCCTGCGAAGTGATGACCTGAGGCACCATGATTTCCGGTCTGACCGGAAGCCGCTGTTTGATGCACAACGCCGCGGCTTCAAGAATGGAACGTATTTGCATACGGTAGATTTCCGGATAGCTCATACCTAAACGTACACCCCGATGACCCAGCATGGGATTGACTTCGTATAGTTCGCGAACTTTACGCAGCATCAATTCCTTTTTGCTGATGGCATCGTTGATGACTTCGTCATTAAGCCGATTAAAGGGCATTGGCAAGTCTTCATGTGTGCCGAGGGTCTCTAATGTAACTTTTTGTCCTCTGACGATTTTGGCGTAATGCTGCAATGCTTCAATTTCGTCCAGCAATTGATGCTCGCTGGGGAGAAACTCATGCATCGGAGGATCCAACAGACGGACGGTAACCGGATGCGGAGCCATCGCTTCGAAGAGCTGTTGGAAATCGTCCCGTTGTATCGGGAATAGTTTGGCTAGTGCCGCTTCTCGGGCTTCCAGGTTGTCGGCGATAATCATATCGATTACCAGCGGCAGGCGGTCGGAAGCATTGAACATGCGCTCCGTACGACACAAACCGATACCTTGAGCGCCGTAACTGGCGGCTAATTTGGCACCTTCCGGGGTATCAGCGTTAGCATGGACTTTGATTTCGGCGATGGCATCGGCCCAACCCAGCAAAGTCTGAAGCTCTTCCGAGAAAGTCGGTGCAATGGTGGGGATTTTGCCCAGGTAGATATCGCCGGTGCTGCCGTCGATGGTGATAATATCGCCTTCGCGGATATGAACATCACCGACTACAGCCATGCGGGCTTTGACGTTGACCGAAATATCCTCGGCGCCGGCGACGCAGGCTTTACCCATACCTCTTGCTACGACTGCCGCATGCGACGTTTTTCCGCCGCGGCTGGTTAAAATACCCTGCGAAGCGAAGAAACCGTGGATATCTTCAGGTTTGGTCTCTTCTCTGAGTAAAATAATCTCTTCGCCGCCTCGGCCTAAACGTTCTGCGGTGTCCGCATCGAACACGCACTTGCCGCTGGCGGCCCCGGGCGATGCCGGAAGGCCTTGAGCCAACGGCGGATGGTTATGGTCAGGGGCCAGTTGCGGGTGCAACAGCTGTTCCAGTAGTTCGGGATTGATTCTTAACAAGGCTTGTTCTTTACTGATCAGGCCTTCATTCTCCATATCCACCGAGGTCTTGACCATGGCGGCGGCATTCATTTTGCCGTTGCGAGTTTGCAGGCAATACAACACTCCGCGTTCGATTGTGTATTCGTAATCCTGTACTTCTTTGTAATGCGATTCCAGTTTGTTGCGTAGCTCCACTAACTGGCGATATTGATCGGGCATTTCATAGGCCAGCTCGTGAACCGGCTTCGGCGTTCTGATCCCGGCGACTACGTCTTCGCCTTGGGCATTAATCAAATATTCTCCGTACATTTCGTTGACGCCGGTACCGGGGTTGCGGGTAAAACCCACGCCGGTGGCGCAGTCGTCACCCATATTGCCGAATACCATGGTGACTATGTTGACGGCGGTGCCATTGGCGACGTTCGGGGTAATATGGAATTCACGGCGATAGTCGACTGCACGTTTGCCCATCCATGAATTGAATACGGCTTTGATTGCCAATTCCAACTGTTCATAGACATCTTCAGGGAAGGGGCTGCCGGTTTCTTCATGAACCACTTGTAGAAAAAGATCGCTGATTTCATGGAGTTGATCACTGCTTAATGCGACATCTGCTTTGATGCCGGCATTGCGCTTGACGGCGTTGAAATGGACATCGAATTTTTCATCGTCGATACCTAACGCAACCTTGCCGAACAATTGGATGAAACGGCGATAGGCGTCGTAAGCGAAACGAGGATCGTCGGTATGTTCGATCAAGCCTTGCAGGGTTTGTTTGTTCAAACCGAGATTGAGAATCGTGTCCATCATGCCGGGCATCGAAATCGCCGAGCCGGAACGGACCGAGACCAGTAACGGGTCGTTTGCACCGCCGAATTGTTTGCCGGTTTTTTGCTCGATTTCTTCAATTTGGGAGCGCACTTCCGACATCAAATCATCGGGTAGTTTACCGAGGTCCAGATAGGTCAAACAGGTTTCAGTCGTGATCACAAACCCGGGCGGGACATTCAAGCCGATTTGCGTCATTTCACAAAGGTTGGCTCCTTTGCCGCCGAGTAAGGCTTTGTTTTTTCCATCACCGGTGTGAAACGAATAACTGTATTTTGTGTTCATTGATTGGCCTTGTATAGGTTTATTGCTTAACGGGTATACTGTTCAGCGCCTTCGGGCGCTGTTTAAAAAGGTAATAGCATCGAGAGTCGTTAAATATTCAATAATGCGCCGATATGAGCGCTAACACTGTCTCCTAAAGCTTTAAGGTTATAGCCTCCTTCGAGGACTGAAATAATGCGGCTAGTACAGCAAATGTCTGCAATTTCCATGATCTGTCTGGTAACCCAGGCATAGTCTTCCGTCTCCAACCGAATCGAAGCTAACGGGTCATCTTTGTGGGCATCGAACCCTGCCGACAGCAGAATTAATTCGGGCTGAAAGTGTTTGACAGCAGGCAAAATGATTTGGTCGTATTTTTTTCTAAATTCGTCGCTACCGTCGCCAGCTGTCAGCGGGACGTTGACGATATTGCCGGCTCCGGTTTCGGTCGGATAGCCAGTACCCGGATAATGCGGCATTTCATGACTGGAGGCATATAGGACATCAGCCTCCTCATAAAATGCTTTTTGGGTGCCGTTTCCGTGATGCACATCAAAGTCGACGATGGCGACTCGATTAATATCATAATATTTTCGAGCGTAAGCGGCGGCGATCGCAATGTTATTGAATAGGCAAAAGCCCATCGCCCGGCCTGGTTCGGCATGATGTCCCGGCGGCCTTAGAGCGCAAAAAGCATTGCTCGCGCAACCGGTCAAAACTTGGTCTACGGCATGGCAGGCGGCGCTGACCGCTAACAGTGCAGCTTGGCCGGAACCGGCGGATACGACAGTATCCGAATCGATGTAAGTATGGCCTTGCTCGGGAACGGCCTGCAAGATTTTTTCTATGAATTGTGGACTGTGAATTAATGCGATGTGTTCATGAACTTTAGGGTCCAACTCTGGTGTAACTTTTTTCAACGGACTAAACTGCGGACGATCGATTGCGGCGTTAATGCTGTTTAGTCTGGCGGCGCATTCCGGATGGCCCGCCCCGGTATCGTGTTGCAGGAAATCATCGTGATAATAATATAGTGTCGTCACAAAGCCGGCTTCGGAAATCTGATAGAATCAGTTTTTATTTGTACCGGTTTTTGCCGCCTTTTACAAGGAGGTAATCGCGTAAAACTTGCTTTTGTTGAGGAAATTTTCATGGTTGACCCGGATGTGGTCATTGTAGGGGCCGGCGCTTCAGGATTGATGTGTGCAATTGAGGCTGGAAAACGCGGTCGCCGGGTGTTGATCGTCGACCACGCCAACAAGGCCGGCAAAAAAATTCTGATGTCGGGAGGCGGACGATGCAATTTCACCAATTATTCGGTTGAGCCCGAAAACTATCTCTCGCAAAATCCGCATTTTTGTAAATCGGCATTGAGCCGCTTTAACCAATGGGATTTTTTAGCCATGGTCAATGCCTATCATATCCCTTTTCACGAACGCGACCATGGACAACTGTTTTGCGACAACAGCGCCAAGGATATTTTGAAAATGTTGTTGTGCGAATGCGAAAAATATCGGGTCAGAATTCAGTTAAACACCGGCTTGTCTAGTGTTAAGCCCAATGACCGAAAAGGTTTTGTTTTGCAGAGCGAACAAGGAGAGGTTCATTGCGCTAAAGTGGTTGTGGCGACCGGCGGTTTGTCGATTCCGAAAATGGGTGCGACGCCGTTCGGATATCGTTTGGCTGAACAGTTCGGAATACCGGTGGTGTCGACGCGGGCCGGCCTGGTACCGTTTACCTGGCAGGACCGGGACAAGGCAAAATTCGCCCCGTTAACGGGGATAGCAGTGCCTGCAGCGGTCGGTAACCCGCATGCTCGTTTTAAAGAAAATATTTTATTTACTCATCGAGGATTGAGCGGGCCGGCTATCTTGCAGATTTCTTCTTACTGGCAGCCGGGCGAAGCGATAGAAATCGATTGTCTGCCGGATGACGATATTTTGCAGAAACTGAAAAATTTGCGTCTACAAAAAGTGAACAGCAAAATTAAAAACCTATTGGCCGAGTGGTTACCGAAGCGCCTAACCAGTGCGTTAGTGACGGAGGCCCTGCTAAACAGTATGTTACAGGATTGTTCCGACAAACAATTACAGGATATCGCAAGTGCTATTAAAAGCTGGACATTGAAACCCAATGGCACCGAAGGTTATCGCACAGCCGAAGTGACTGTCGGAGGAGTCGATTTTCATGCGATTTCTTCTAAAACGATGGAAAGCCTTAAGGTTCCTGGTCTTTATTTTGTCGGTGAAGTGCTGGATGTGACTGGCTGGCTTGGCGGTTATAATTTTCAGTGGGCTTGGTCGTCGGGTTGGTGTGCAGGCCAGCATGTATAGTTAAAACGGGTGATCAAACAAAGGATGATGTCGTAGCGTATTTGTTAGAGAAAAGAAAATTGACAAGGATTGCCTGTTAACTCATTGAAATATTTATGCTTTCAGTTTTTTGGACTAAGGGACCCAAACATTCTCATTGTGAACTGGTTCAAAAAAATATTATACTGCAGTCTAACAAAATCTTATGAGGCGATTCACCGTTTAACCAAAGATGTTAGATGTTGCCTACGCGGCAAATACTTTTGCGTTTTTCGGATCTTGATATCGCAGTGCTGCTTTCTTCCCGGGCATAGGCTATTAGCCGCAAACTTGGACGTTCACGGATTCAGCTTAGCCGTCCCGCTGATAGGTCTTAAGTGAGGTGTTTTATGACTCGGTTAGCATTTGCTTTTTTCGTCTTCCTGTTTTTCACGCCGCTTTGTTCGGCCGTTAACGACATTCCGCCCGATTTAGTGTTGCGATCGCAGCAACAACTGGATGGGATGCGGGAAGCGCTCGGCCTTAATGAAAATCACTCGTTTCAAGTTAAAAATCTGCAGCTGGACTCGCTGGGACAGACTCATATCCGCTTCCAACAGCTCTTTAACGGCATCCGCATCTGGGGCGGCGAGGTCGTCACTCATACGCAGGCCGGCAGGACGGCGGCGCCTCCCACCTCCATGTTGAAAAAGGATATTCGGATTGACATTGAACCCAAGCTTTCCGAAGCCGATGTATTGGCCGTCATCGAGAAGGATAATGCGCCGCGCTCCGGTTTTACGTTGAAACCCGAGCCCGAATTGGTGATCTATCCGAATACAACCAGACGTTTGACAGTAGGAAAAGCGTTGATGCCTGGGAAAGAGCCGAACGCCGCCGATTTCGTGACTGAGGTTACGGGCTATCAACTAGCCTATTATGTTCATACCGAGCGCGAAAATCCCGGCGATACTCAGCATACCGATTATTTGATCGACGCCCGCACCGGCGAAATAGTCGAGAAATGGGACAGTTTACTGACTGCTAATGCGATCGGCATCGGTAAGAGCCAGTACAGCGGCACGGTGCAATTAAATACCAACAGTTTGACCGGCATTTTCGAATTGAAGGATTCCATCAGGCCGAGCAGCGGCAGCAACATGGTTTACAATCTGGATCATGCCACTTCGGGAACCGGAACGTTATACACCGATACCGATAATAACTGGGGCGACGGCAACAACTACAAGGAAGACCCTGAACCCACGACTTCCGCCAACGGCCAGACTGCGGCAGTCGACGCGGCATACGGCATTCAATTGACTTGGGACATGTACAAGAACGTTTTCGGGCGTAACGGTATTGATGGGCAGGGGACGGCGACATACGCCCGCGTACACTACGACTATGCTTACGATAACGCCTTCTATTCAAAATATTGCAAGTGCATTACCTATGGCGACGGCACCAAACTTAAAACACTGACGGCGTTGGATGTCGCTGCCCATGAATTTTCGCACGGTGTCTGTACGATGACGGCGGATCTTATTTACAAGCAAGAATCCGGCGGTTTGAACGAAGCCAATTCGGATATCATGGGAACAATGGCCGAGTTTTACGCCCGGGGCGCTAACGGCAAAGGTAACGTCATACCCGACACCGGCGGCAACTGGACTCATGGCGAGCAGATGACAACGCCAGCCTATCCGTTGAAAATGCGTTTCATGTATAAACCGAGCAAGGATGGCAAAAGCGCCGACGCCTGGAGCCCGACGTTGAAAGATATCGACGTGCATTACAGCTCCGGTCCCATGAATCGTGCCTTCTATTTCTTGAGCCAAGGTGCGACCACTAGCGGAGAAACCTCATCATCTTATCTGCCGCAAGGCATGAAAGGTATAGGCAACGACAAAGCCGCTAAAATTTGGTTTCGCGCCATGACCGTTTACATGACTTCCTCGACCGACTATCTGGGAGCCCGGATAGCGAATATCAAGGCGGCCAGAGATTTGTTTCCCGCTTCCGGTCCGGAGGAGATTGCCGTTTGGAACGCCTTTGCCGCGATTAATGTCGGCGATCCCTGGAGCGGTCCGGATGCTCCGCCGGTGGTGAGTGTCAGCGTAAGCGGCAGCAAAGGCGTTCTGACCTTCAGTGCTACGGCCAGAGACGATAAAGGTGTTGTCAAGGTCGATTTCCTGCTGGACGGCGCCTTGATTGGTACAGATACCGCGTCGCCTTACTCGATGACTTATGATTCCCAGATGCAGGACGACGGGCCTCATACGCTGGTGGCTAGAGCGACCGATACCACGGGACAGTATACCGACGCGACGAAAACATTCACGATAAACAACGGGCAATTAATCCGTAATGGCAGTTTCGAAAAAGGCTACGGAGTAGGTTGGTCCAATACGACCGGTATGCAAATCGGTGCTATCTTAAACGAAACCCCTTACGACGGCACCAAAATGGCTAAGTTCTGTGGTAGAGGTTCGCAAATAAGCATCGCTCTATTCCAAACGGTTACGATTCCGACCGGTGCTTCTTCGGCGGCGTTAAGCTATGCCTTACATATCGCAACCGATGAAAACACTTCGAGTTCGGTTCGCGATACGCTTGACGTACAGCTGCGCAGCAGTTCAGGTGCGATCCTAACAACCTTGGCGACCCACAGTAATTTGAATGCCAAGGGGGGATACCAGCTTCATAGCCATGACGTTGGCGCGTTCAGAGGCCAAACCGTCCAGGTCTATTTCTTATGTAACGAAGATTCAGCGCTCGCTACTGGTTTTATCCTCGATAAAGTTAATCTCCTGGTCAGTGGTACGGGTGATGGTGGCGATAAGGAAGATCCCCGCGTCAGTGTTAGCGAGAGCGGGACCAGCGGAGTCATTACGTTGTCCGCGGTTGCTAGCGATAACGTTGGGGTCAGCAAAGTGGAGTTCTACGTCGATAATGTGCTCAAAGGGACGGATCAAACTTCTCCTTATAGCATGACACTGGATAGCCATACTCTGACTAAGGGGACGCATACCTTGGTGGCCAGGGCTTATGATGCGGCGGGCAATGTAGGTATCTCCGCATCGGTGACTTTCTCGATTGACAATTCGGTGGACGATAAAGAATCTCCCGTCATTTCCGTCAGTGAGAGCGGCTCCAGTGGTTCCATCACCCTTAACGCCACAGCGACTGATAATATCGGGGTGAGCAAAGTGGAGTTTTATGTGGACAACGCGCTGAAAGGCACGGATACAACTTCGCCGTATAGGATGAACTTGGATTCGTTGGCGTTAGATGATGGCAGTCATACATTGATTGGCAAGGCATACGATGCTGCCGGCAATATCGGCATTTCCCCAGCCGTGACTTTTACGATCGACAATTCAGGATCTACTTCGACGACCTATAACGAAGTGGAAAATAACGGTTCGCTTAAGACTGCCAATATAATTAGCGCTGCGGTGACGAAAATCGTCGCTTATATCGAAAGTTCCGTAGATCAAGATTATTTCAGAATCGATATTCCTGCGGGCGGGACGATGACGGTCAACATGAAGGGGCCGGCCAGGGATTACGATCTTTATCTGCTGAGCAGTACCGGCAGAAGATTGAGAACGAGCGCCAATGCCGGCTCGACCGAGTCAGTGAGTTATACGAATTCAAGTGGATCGAGTGACAGCTACTATCTTAAAGTAGTCGCTTTTGGCGGCGCTTACAACAGAAGTGAGCCCTACAATCTTATCTTATCGGCTACTGGATCCGGAGGTGGCGATAAGGAAGATCCCCGCATCAGTGTTAGCGAGAGCGGGACCAGCGGAGTCATTACGTTGTCCGCGGTTGCTAGCGATAACGTTGGGGTCAGCAAAGTGGAGTTCTACGTCGATAATGTGCTCAAAGGGACGGATCAA
>JBNLEI010000090.1:0-1698 GCA_050304855.1 Methylococcaceae bacterium | reverse complement strand
ATAGTGATGTTTCCGGTATAAAAAGATATTGGAGTTTCTCAAGGATCTATATGTTTTGCAAGAAACTTCGCATAATGTATATTATGTTAAATAGTGTTATTATTGACCTATATGCCCAACCAAGACAAACGTAACGGTTTGACATTCCCCCGGCCTCACAACATTCTCTCCACATAAAATTCATCTGGGTTATTTTCGCAAAGTCGTTTGCGCAAAATGCCTTTATCAACCATCCGGTCGATGGTGGTTTCAACAAATTTGCGTTCGAAGCTACAAAAACAACCATAGATAAATCTTTTGGGACAATATGGACACGGTTTGCCGTGCACGGATTGAAACAGGTGCTTCATCTGCCGTTCCCATACTTCGATGGCATGTAATACTAGTTGTTCTGTGTGTTCGCTGTTTCTGTCCATCCCCCCCCCTTGATAAATCCTCATTTATCGAGACATTAGCATCTTGTCAACCGTCTAGGCAATGACTCGATCGATTATGACTTGGATAATCCGTCATCATTTGAAATGCATGGGTTTGTCGATAAACTAGCTTTCAAGCTTTTTATTATTGCCTGATGAAGGAGTTTTATATGGCTACCCGATATCGTCGCTTTCGCGACATTTCAACTAGCGAACGCATTCTGGATACGCTTTTTTTATTAACTATCGGGCTGGGCTATCTTTTCGCCTTGACGCATTTGTATTTTTCTCACAGCAGTCGCGACGGAAAACCGGGATTATCCGTAGACGACGTGATGATCGCCTATTACGGCTCGCACGATCATAGTCGTCTCGGGGCCGCCATAAACGGACCGATGGAGCCTAACCTACGCTCCAAAGCCGATAAGCTGGTCATCTTGAAATGGTTGCAGGACGGCAAAAGCGAGGACGAATACCTCGACAAGGTAGCGCCGATTCTAGAAAGAGATTGTCTGCGCTGCCACCGTCCGACGATCAATCATGACATTCCGGACCTGAGCAGTTACCCGGCGGTGCTGGAAGTCGCCGACGCCAACGGTGCTTCTTTGCCGGCATTGGTAAAGGTGTCCCATATTCACCTGTTCGGTATCGCCTTTATTCTGTTTTTGATCGGCAAGATCTTCATTTTGACCGAACTCAGCCCCACCGTTAAACGGACCGTTGTCGCCATTCCGTTCGTTGCCATGGTTATCGACATTCTGTCCTGGTATGTCACTACCTTCATTCCTTGGTTCGCCTATGTCGTGGTCTTCGCGGGCGCCCTGCTCGGCCTGTCGATGGCGATTCAGATACTGGTTCGCCTATACCAGATGTGGTTTTACCCTTTTCACCCGTCATTGAAAATATCGGCCGACGATCAGAACAGAGTCGAAGCCTGCCAGGAGACGCTGTCAAGCTTCGGTTATGACATCTTCCCCGAAAACAAAGGCTGGCTGATCCGTGAATCGCTAAGAACCTGGCATTTTCTGACCGACGTCGACGAATTGGAGGAATACACGCGCGAAGTCGAGAAACGTCATCTGGGCGACTGAAGGCATTGAAGGCCCGGCGCGAAACCGGGCCGATCTTCAACGCCGATCGGCCAAAATCTTGTCCCTCACCAGCATGCCCGACAGAGTGACCATCGGCATGCCTCCGCCTGGGTTCACGCTGCCGCCGACGTAATAGAGATTTTTTAGAATAGAATCTCGTTGCGGCGCTTTGAAACCCAGATTTTTGAAGC
>JBNLEI010000089.1:0-19964 GCA_050304855.1 Methylococcaceae bacterium | reverse complement strand
CGCTGCACGACTTCACCGACTGCGATGGGTGGATTTGCGGCTGCTAAAGCGTTGTCACGCAGAAACGATGATCCGCAGGCTGCGAGCCGACCTTGGGATAGAGATCGCGATGGTTTCGTATTAAGCGACGGCTCGGGCGTTGTGGTATTAGAAGAGCTAGAGCATGCCAAGGCGCGCGGAGCCAAAATCTATGCTGAAGTTGTCGGTTATGGCATGAGCGGAGACGCATATCATATGACGACTCCTTCAGTTGGCGGAGAGGGGGCAGCACGCTGTATGAGAAATGCTCTGCGTGATGCCGCACTTAATCCGGAAGACGTCGATTACATCAACGCCCATGGCACTTCGACACCGGCGGGTGATGTCGGTGAAACCCATGCCATGAAAGCGGCATTGGGTGATTCTGCCTATAAAATTGCAGTCAGTTCGACCAAATCGATGATTGGTCATTTGTTAGGTGCCGCCGGCGGAATCGAAGCGGTATTGACGGCTTTGTCCATCAAAAATCAGATTGCCCCGCCAACGATCAATCTGGAAAATCAGGATCCTGAATGCGATTTGGATTACGTTCCGAATACCGCTAGAGAGATGAAAATTGACGTCGCTATCTCCAATTCATTCGGCTTCGGCGGGACTAACGGGTCGGTCGTATTTAAACGATACCAGTAGAATCGATCCCAGTGTTTGCTGATGTACTTGCTTAATGGAGAAAGCAAACATTTAATCGACATCTCCGATAGGGGTTTCCAGTATGGCGACGGATTGTTTGAAACTATCGAAGTTTATCGCGGAAAACCGTTATTTCTAAATAAGCATTTAGCTCGCTTGTCTGAAGGATGCGAGCGTTTGTTGATTCCAGCTCCTGATCTACATATTTTGGAGCAGGAAGCTACAGAGTTGGCCTCGGGCACTCAGCATGCCGTGCTGAAAATCATCGTTACGAGGGGACCGGGTGGTCGAGGTTACCGTCAGCCTGAAAAAATCTCTCCGACCCGGTTGTTGACATTACACCCTTATCCCAGTTATCCGGAAAATTTGACAAGTGATGGCATAATAACCCGTTTTTGTCATCATCGTCTCGGGCTAAATCCGGCATTAGCGGGCATCAAACATCTGAATCGGCTGGAACAGATTATGGCTCGCGCCGAATGGTTTGACGACAAGATTCATGAGGGAATCATGCTGAATTACCAGGGAAATGTCGTTGAAGGAACAATGACTAACGTATTTTATGTTAAAGACAAAATCCTGGTGACGTCGCCTGTTGATCAATGCGGTATTGCGGGCATTGCGAGAGAAATTATTTTGAATCTTGCCAAGCAACTTTCCATAACCGTTAATCAGACATATTTTTTACCGGAAGTCTTGGTGAGGGCAGATGAGATCTTTGTCAGCAATTCGGTCATCGGCATTTGGCCGGTCAGGCAATTGGAACAACACATTTTCAATATAGGCCCCGTAACCCGAGAATTGCAGAGGGCCTACAATCAATTAAGGCAAGTTGAAGCCTCATGATTAAGCGTTTCCTGTCGATTTTTGTTTTGTTGCTTATTGCCGCTGGGCTTTGGGTCTGGAACGGTTATCAGCATGCGCTGAATGATAGTGTGGTTACTGAGGACGGGCATTTGATAGAAATAGCGAAAGGTGACTCATTTCGGAAAATTATTTCTAAATTACAAGCGCAAAAGATTGGAATCAATCCTTTCTGGTTTAAGGCTATCGCTTATCAAAACAAAGTCACCCATAAAATGAAAACCGGAGAGTACGAATTGATCCAAGGCATGACCATGCCGGATTTATTGTCTCTGTTTGTGTCGGGTAAGGCTCGGCAATATTCCATCACTTTTCCCGAAGGCTGGACCTTCGTACAGATTCTAAAGGAAATTGCAGATAACCCGTTTCTTCAACACAACTTAAAAGACAACCATTTTCAATCTGTCATGAATCAACTGGGTCTAGAGGGGAAACACCCGGAAGGGCTTTTTTTTCCGGAAACCTATTTTTTCGAAAAATACAGTTCCGATGTTGATTTGCTGAAACGCGCGTATGCAAAAATGGATCAGGTTCTACAGCAGGAATGGGAAGGAAAACAGGAAAATTTGCCATTGCATTCACCTTATGAGGCTTTGATTCTTGCTTCGATTGTCGAAAAAGAAACGGCCTTGCCAGAAGAAAGAGCTTTAATTGCCGGGGTCTTTATCAGACGCTTGCAGAAAAGGATGCTGCTACAAACGGATCCGACCGTAATCTATGGAATGGGTGAGCACTATGACGGTAATATACGTTTAAAGGATTTGAAGAAACCGACGCCTTACAACACCTATGTTATTGAAGGCTTGCCGCCCACTCCGATTGCGATGCCCGGTCGGGAGGCTATACATGCGGTTTTGCATCCAGCATCTGGAGACAGCTTGTATTTTGTGGCTCGTGGCGACGGAAGCCATGCTTTTTCTAGGACCCTGCGAGAACATAATCTTGCTGTCAACAAATACCAGAAAAAACATTAATGAACCGGGGAAAGTTTATTACTCTTGAAGGTGGTGAAGGGGTTGGCAAGACCACGAATTTGAGTTTTATACAGCAGTTGTTGGAAGACAGGGGAATTTCTGTTGTTGTTACTCGCGAACCCGGCGGAACTCAACTGGCTGAACAGATCCGTCACTTGCTATTGGACAAACATAGCGAACGCATTACGCCGGTAGTGGAATTGTTGATGATGTTTGCGGCGCGTTCCCAACATATCACCCATGTCATTGAGCCCGCTTTGCAGAAAGGTCAATGGGTGTTGTGCGACCGCTTTACCGATGCGACATTTGCGTATCAAGGTGGAGGTCGAGGAATGGATTTAGAGACTATTGCTTGGCTGGAGCGCTGTGTTCAGGGAGACTTGAAACCGGATCTGACTTTTCTATTGGATGCTCCGATTGAGACCGGTATGCTAAGGGCACAGCATCGCGGTGATTTCGATAGATTCGAACAGGAACAACTCGATTTTTTTGAGCGAGTGCGTCAAGTTTATTTGCGGCGAGCCCGACAACACAAGACGCGATTTCAAGTCATCGATGCCGTCCAAGAGCTTGAAAAAGTCCAAAACGATATCAAACAGGCGCTTGAGCCTTTGCTGTAATGCCGAATCTATTTGTGTATCCCTGGCTGGAACCTTATTGGCGGCAACTAGCCGCTTATATCGAACAACAAAGAATTCCGCAAGCTCTATTAATGAGAAGTTCTGCCGGCATGGGCACTTTGGAGCTCGCAGAAACGTTCGCTCGCTCGTTACTTTGCGAGGCTCGTATAGCCGAGTCTTTGCCATGTAGCATCTGCCGTAGTTGTCATTTATTTAACGTGCAAACCCATCCGGACTACTTTTTTATCGAACCGGAAGACGGCGGCAAGGCGATCGGAGTTGATCGTATTCGGCAATTGATTGCTCAGTTAACGCTAAAACCTCAGTTTCACTCCAATCGCGTGGTTATCATCAATGCTGCAGATGCTTTAAATAATGCAGCGGCTAATGCGTTTTTAAAATGTCTTGAAGAACCGACCGATCGCACCGTGATCATTCTACTAGCGGAAAAAATATCCAAACTTCCCCCCACCATTAGAAGTCGTTGCCAAATTATGGGTATCGAACAACCCAGCAAAGGAGTTGTTTTGGAATGGTTAAGATCGCATCAGGTTGAAAACGGCGAAAGTCTATTAAAATTATCCGGAGGTGCGCCATTATTGGCAAAACAATATGCGGAGCAGAATTTGCTAGCGGTTCGGGAGCAATATTTAACGGATTGGTTGAAAATAGCCCAAGGAAATGTTGATGTAATTAGGTTGGCGGAACGATGGTACCAACAGGAAACGGTCTCTTTATCTCTGCTTCTGGCTTGGATGGTCCAATGGATAACGGCTATTGTTAAACTGGCTTTTCAGGTTGACTGCGATGTCCCGCACAAAAAGGCCTTGCAAGAACTGACGAAAAGACTAGACTTGCAGGAAGTGTATCGATTTTATGATTCACTGCAGTCGAGTGTGGAAAAAATCGATACTCAGATCAATAAGCAGTTATTGGTCGAGCAACTTTTAATCGAGTGGTCAAAGCTTAATCAGCGTTAATATCATGGCAGAAACTACCCCCAGACAAGGTATCTTGTCCCTATCCATAAAAGATAAAAATGCATTGTATGCGGCGTATATGCCTTTTGTTACCAATGGCGGTTTGTTTATTCCTACTAAACGGGAATATGAAATGGGTGAGGAAGTGTTTATGCTGCTCAACTTAATGGAAGAGACAGAGCGTTTACCCATCGCCGGTAAAATTATCTGGAAAACACCTGTAGGAGCGGAAGGTTATCGTGCTACCGGGATCGGTGTGCAATTTAGCGATCAGGACGGCGGTACTGCCAGAAACAAAATTGAGAATTATCTTGCCG
Source organism: Methylococcaceae bacterium (assembly GCA_050304855.1). Taxonomy (GTDB): domain Bacteria; phylum Pseudomonadota; class Gammaproteobacteria; order Methylococcales; family Methylomonadaceae; genus Methylomarinum. The sequence goes on along the minus strand of JBNLEI010000089.1, from coordinate 15,540 downwards.
GTGCTTTGGAATCGGATCGCTCGACCCATACGATGTAGTTTTTTCAGCTGTTCTCTTACTTGACTCAACATGTTCATTGATTCCCACTGTCATCTTGATCGAATTGATCTTGCGCCTTATAAAAATGATTTCAGCTTGTTTATGCAAGAGGCTGCAAACTGTCAGGTCGAGCATATGCTCTGTATTGGCATTGATTTGGAATCCTATTCGGCCATGCTGGATTTGGTCTCGCCTTATTCGTCAATTTCGTTGTCAGTCGGGGTTCACCCAAATGTAACCAATGGTCGAGAACCAAGTGTCGGCGATTTGGTTAAGTTGGGGAAAGACGCGAAGGTGATTGCAATTGGAGAGACCGGGTTGGATTATTTTCGGTCTGAAGGCGATTTGGAGTGGCAGCATCGGCGTTTCAGAAATCATATTCTTGCAGCCAAGGAATTGAATAAACCCTTAATTATCCATACCCGCGAAGCCGGTCACGATTCGTTAGACGTGTTGGCGAATGAAGGTGCGCAACAAGTCGGCGGAATTATCCATTGTTTTACCGAAGATTGGGCATACGCCGAAAAAGCTTTGGAACTGGGGTTTTATATTTCTTTTTCAGGAATCGTCACCTTTAAGAACGCGACGCAAATTAAGGAAGTCGCTCAAAAAATTCCGGCTGACCGGTTTTTAATAGAAACCGATTCTCCTTATCTCGCTCCGGCGCCGTTCCGAGGCAAACCCAATTACCCTACATATGTTCGTTATGTAGCTGAACATATCGCAGAATTGAGAGATACATCTGTCGAACAAATAGCACAGCAATCCAAAGCGAATTTTAATACTTTATTCGACCGTTAATGCGACCTTTTTACTTATTCTCGTGAATTACAAGAATAATCATTTTTTCTCTTAATTACCTAAAATTTTAACTTCGTCACAGTTTGAATAGTATAGCAAGGATACATTCAATAAATTTGTGTGTATTGCTTTCTAACAGCGAGAACTTTTTCCGATCTGCGATGACGGCGGCAGAATAACCACCTCTAAGATTAGTTGCGTATAATCGATAGCTATACGTCAATGATCGATCTTATTTATACTTCGTTGCGCCATCATTTTTTAGTCAATCACATATCAAAATATGCGAAACTCGACATTAAATCCTTTTATTGGGATTTGAGTGAGTAATCAGGGATTAATTCGGGCATTAAAAATAGGAACAATAATTATTAAAGTGGAAATGCATGGAGTTGGAAGTTTCGTGTCTAAGTTCTCAAAAAAAAAGATTTTTTTCAGCCTAACTCGGAAGGCTCTTTTTGCCGTTATTATCTCGACCTTATTGTCATCGGCCAGTGTTTTTTTACTCGGGACTTATGTATACGATAAAAATCATCTGGAGAAACGGGAATCAAGACATCGACAGTATCAGCAGGCTTTTGCCAGCGTTATAAAACAACTCCAACAAAAAGAAACGGAACTCAGCTGGTTAATTCCTACATTGATTCGTACCGACGGTCTTCAACATCAATTGCTGACCGAGATGAAGCAACTGATTGATGAGAACTGGTTCAAAATTGAACTCGAATCCGATATCAGGTCGATTTATCTTTTTTCCGTTCAAGGAACTTTATTGGGGGAATGGGGCGAACGCTTTGACGACCAGGTTCTCACCGACGTCTGGTTAGACACCGTGTTAACAAACGAACAGCCGCTAAGCAAAATTGTATGCGACAAGGATTGTCTTCAATATCATGGACTGCCATTTTTAATCCAAGGGAAATTTGCCGGCGTTTTCGTTTTCGTTACCAGTATTACCGATATCGTTCTACAGATGAAGGGAATCACCGGTGCGGATGTTGGTATTCTTACACAGGCAAAAAACCTTAATAATGAATTGCAGGCTTCTTTACCGTCCTGGTCTTTAAGGGTTGGTGCGTTAACCGACTTTTCCGTTAATCATGCATTATTAATTGAATTGCAAAAGCATTACCCGGAACAAATTCCAGAAAATAGCGTGTCGTTTTTCTTTAACGACAAAGTCTACGATATTTTTACCATTCCTTTTGGCGAAGACAAACACCAGGCAAAACTAGTCGTCATCGATAATATTTCTGGAGAACTGAAGGAAAAAAACAGAGTCATTAAACTCTACGTATTCAGTGGACTCTCTAGCATCCTATTGTCTGCTGTTATTTTATTTTTGTTATTCGTTAGGCCTACGCAGAAAATCAATAAAATCATCAACTTGCTGCCGCTTATTGCAGAAAAACAGTTTAAGAAGGTCAGGCAATCGCTTCCCGATTTTAGTCGTACCAAAATCTTGAGGGACGAAATCGATATCTTGGGTTCGACTGCTCATAACTTGATTAATACCCTGACCCGGTTGGATGCTGAAGTTGCGCAAAGAAATCAAAACTTATTGGAACGCAGTCAAGAACTGCAAAATGAACGAAACTTTGTCTCAAATATTCTAAATACCGCTCAGGTTATTATTATTCGACTCGACCAGCTCGGACAGATTCTCTCGATTAACAAATATGGGGAGAATCTTACTGGGTATGATGAAGTTTCACTGGTCAAAAAACATCTGTTTACCGATCTGATCTACGACAATGAGAGCTATGAATTGCTGAATGAAGTTATTCCCGATTTACTGAATAAAAAGTACTCAACTTATCAGCACGAATGTACCCTTTATTCACTGGACGGTATAAAGCTTTACGTATCTTGGTATTTTACGGTGATTAATAATCCCGATACCCAACCGGAGATTCTGGTTGTCGGACTGGATTTGACGGAAAGAAAATCGGTTGAAACCGAATTAGCCTGGTTGGCAGATCACGATCCTTTAACGCGGCTTTACAATCGGCGCCGTTTTGAACATGAGTTGCACCGCGTATTAAAGGAAGCCGAACGATTTAATCATACCGGTGCTTTGATTTTTTTCGATATAGACCAGTTCAAATACATTAATGATAGTAGCGGTCATCAGGCTGGAGACGATCTCTTACTCAAAGTGACCGAAAAATTGCGATCGGCGGTTCGTGACACTGACGTACTAGCTCGGTTTGGTGGCGATGAATTTGTCGTATTAGCGCCAGAGATTAACCAACTTCACGCGGAATCGCTCATCAATAAGATTTTCCTGCTCATGCAGGAGGTTGATATCATCCTGCAAGGAAATCAGCATAAAGTATCGATTAGTGCCGGCTTGCTAATGTTTCCTGTAAAAGGGTATAGCGAACAAGATTTGATGGCGAGTGTCGATATTGCGATGTACAAGGCAAAAGAGTCAGGCAGAGGGACATGGTGTTTAGCTTCCATTGAAGATTTAAATCGGGAAGATATCAAACAGCGGGTGAATTGGAAGGCCAAAATTGAGAAAGCGTTGTCTGAAGACCGCTTTATACTTTATTTTCAGCCGATTATGGACGTTGCGACCAGAAAGATTAGTCACTACGAATGCTTGCTGAGAATGATTGACGAAAACGGAAAGATTATTCCTCCCGGCTTATTTATTCATGTGGCAGAACAAACCGGCTTGATTAGTTTAATCGATAAAAGAGTAATGGAATTAGCTTTTAAGGCCCAACGTCAGTTCATTGCCGATAATAAAGAAATCGTGTTATCTGTCAATTTATCCGGCGATTTGATTTCAAATCCCGAGGCATTCAATTTGTTTTTTAAACTATTTGAGCGGAACAATGTCACTTTGGAAAAATTTATTTTCGAAGTTACGGAAACTCAGGCGGTGACCAATTTGATGGCGGCAAATTCCTTGATTTCACAAATCGTTGCGATGGGTGGAAAATTCGCTTTGGACGATTTTGGCGTCGGCTTTTCTTCAATGAATCACTTGAAGCAACTTCCCATTCAATATTTAAAAATCGATGGTGAATTTATTAAGAATATCTCCAATATTAAGGAAGATAGGCTATTTGTTAATGCGATTCGTGAAGTGGCTCACGGTATGAACATTGCCACGATTGCTGAGTTTGTTGAAAATAAAGAGATACTGGATGTGTTATCCGAGATTGGGATTGATTATGCGCAGGGATACGGGATTGGAAAACCGATGCCTTACCCGGAGTTTCACTAAAATTATAAAGTACTCATTCAATATTTACATGGAGATGCATGGTTAAGCTGCTGGAGAATCAAAACTATACAATATCTATTATGGATAATTGTTCGAAACTGGATGAAGTATATCGATTAACACATGATACGTTGACAGAAGCCGGTGATATTCCTCCCCAAAAAGAAGGTAAAATCGTTTCATTTCCGGAAATTGATCGGATTCCTCAAACGACGATAATTATCGCCGAACAAAATGACAGAATAGTTGGAACGATATCATTTACTTTGGATAGTGAGAATGGATTGCATGTTAGCAAATGGTTTAAAAAAGAAACCGAGCAGTTGAGAAAAATTACGTCAGGTAGGCTAGGCGCTTTTTGGCGAATCGCAACTCAAAATAATTATCGAAAGAGTCGGGCTTTGGTACTTGATTTAATGGATTGTGCTTTTACCGTTGCTCGTAACGAGAAATGTGATTTCGGGTTATTGGTTTCAACGTATCGGCACATTCGTCTTTATCAACGGTTTATTGGAGCTCAAATTCTTGCTCAAAGAAAATCCTCTTTAGATAAAAATTTTCAAATCGATACGGCGATGATGATATTTAATATTGAGGAGGGTTGGAAAACATTTAACGAAAAAAATCGACGTTATTTGAATAGAAATCCAAACTAAGACTTTATCTTAATTAAATGCGTCCGAATGAATATGAAATCTGTTAGAAGTCAAAAGAAACAAGTAGTGCGTATAAGTCCCAATATTGCGTCGTTGTGTTATTTTCTAAAGGAGATAGCCATCCTGTTCCATTGATGCGGTGGTACTCAGCGCTAATTAACAGCGAAGGCGCAATAGTTAATCGAAGCCCGATTGTCCAATCTTTGGCGAATCTTGAATAATTTGGAACGTTAAATCGATTGGCAAATTTTTCTCCATTTCTGTCATTTCTATCCCATATTAGTCGGTCATATCGCAATAAACCCTGCAAGTAAGGCGTAAAGGAATAGGTGCCTTGTACATAGAAACTCTCACCGGTGGTGTCAAGATCAGGCAAGAAAGTTCCAAAATCGTTGAACCGGGTTCTGCGGATTGCGTATTCGCCGGTTAATGACCATTTTTCAGCGTTATATTGAACGGAAAAAATTAGCGGATTGAATCTAAATGTTCCCGGCAATAAATTAATGGTGTCCGGCACAGGCTTGTAGGTCGCATTAAAATCGGCATAGGTTACAGCGAGACGAATTAACCCGCTATTCCATTCATAGTTTAATCGGGTAACCCAGGATGTATCTCCGACGATTTTACCTGGAAAATTTCCGGCAATAGAGTATTTGAAACTAGGGTCATCGGTACGGGGATTAATCACGCCAATGTTAAAATGGATGTCCCCGTAATCGGAAATATGCTCGGCATAAAAATATCCGCCATCAGCTGACAATGCTAAGTTGCGATTTCTGTCAAAATAAATAGATTGAGGTAACAAGATGCTGGGTCTAGTCGAAGCGACATCGCGTGTATCGTTATATAAGCCGAGCGGTGTGGGCACTCTCCCTGCTTTGATGCCAAATTGAGAGGATTCGGATGAATAGAAACTGTAATTGGCAACACCGTAGTCAATGCGTAAATCGTCTTCATCGGTTTGGCCTGCATCACGCCAAACGACTTGCAAAGCCAGTTGCAGTTCGGGCATCAACTTCCAGGACGCGTTGACACCGAGCTCTCGAAAATCAACGGAAATATTGTCATCGCTATGGCCGAACAAATTGTTATCGGAGGTATGCAAAAAACCCTGTGACAGGAAGCCGTGAATTTGCAATGATTTTGGCAGAGCAAGCGTTGATTGATCTTCTTCAGCGCAAACTGCATTAGGGGGAAATCCACTAACAACTCCGCAGAGAATGCTTAGAAAGAAATAAAATTGAATTTTCCTGTTGATATTCAAACGCATATTATTTTTTGTTCCCTGATTGAATCGTCAGAGCTTTGACACCCTTTTTTATGCTACTGGATTTCAAATAGCCGATCGCACCGGGTGTGGAGATCAGCATTTGCAACATTTCGTTTTCACTTTCCAACGTGATCGGAGCCTGTCCAGATCCGCTAAATACTAACCGATCCCAAATACGTCGCATTTGATGAGGAAAAACATTCAGCACTTCTTTGCAAAAGGATTTATGGAGCGGTTCGTCATCGGCCAAGACGAACACAGTAATCGGAGAACCGTCTTTCCATTTATTCAGGCGCATTTTGAATATAGCGCTCAGGCCATGCTTGGAGATACTGTCTTGTGAAACCTGATGATTGACTACGGGAATAATTATTTCTTCCTGATGATCGTTTTCTAAGGCATGACAGAAAGTCTGCAATAAAAAAAATAGCAGGACGGTGCCTTTAAAAATTGAGATCATAGAAACTGTTGATTCGAGTCAGCATTACTTCCTAGGGATGTACGAAAAAATTACATTGAGCTTAAGCCTAGAACAATGTATTTTTGTTTCAAGTCAAATCGTTCGCTATTTCGATCGCTGTTACGATTTCTTCCTCGGTATTATAAAAATGAGGAGAGAAACGAATGCCCTGACCTCGTAGAGCACAAGCGACTCCATTCTTAGTAAGAATATTGAACAAAGTTTTATTATCCAATGAGTTGTGCTTGAAAACAACAATTGCAGATTTCAAGGGATTCGTTTTATCTGCAAGCAGACTCAAGTAAGGGGACTGGTCAATTAGGTCACGGGTGCACTGCGCATTATGCAAAGCTCGCTTTTCAACCGATTCCATACCCATTTCCAGCAGTAAGGATAAACTGGCAGACCAGGCATGGATCCCTAGCATATTGGGGCTACCGCATTCAAAACGCTTGGCGGTCGGATGGATAGTCCAAGGCCTGTTCTCGTAATTGTATGTTTTTTCAATCATGTGCCAGCCATATTGAGTCAGGCGTAATTTTTCCCGCGAGTTAGGATGACTGTAGAAGACGCCTAGCCCTTCGGGGCCCAACATCCATTTGTGGCCGTCAGCCATAACAAAGTCGGCCTGATAAGCTTGAGTATCGAACTTGACGCAGCCAAGGCTTTGAATGGCATCGATACAGAACAGGATCCCATGCCGATGACAGAATTCGCCGATTTTTTCCAGATTTAGACGAAGTCCTGATGCGAACTGGATGGAGCTGATCGTCATCAAACGGGTATTATTATCGACCAATGCAAACAAAGCCTCTTCTGGAGAAGAAGTGGAAGACAGATCCGCTTGTCTGAATTCCACACCTTGGTCGGAAAGAGATTGCCAGGGTATTCGATTGGATGGAAATTCCTCGTTGCTGCTGACGATATTGTCACCGCTCTGCCAGTTTAAGCCGTAGGCGACGAAAGATAGCGCTTCGGAGGTGTTTTTAACTAACGCAATATCGTCAGCGGACGATGCGTTGAGTAAGGTTTTCAACTGTTCGCGTAAGTGTTGCTCTTTTTTCAGCCAATCGGGATAAAATTGCGATCCGTGAATGCAGTTCTGATTAGCAAACGCGCTAACGGCTTCGGCAGTTCGTTTAGGCCATGGGGCGACAGCGGCATGGTTTAGGTAAATCAGACCTTCTTTAAGCGGAAATTCAGGATGACGTTGCATAGTATTACGAGCGAAATCGAATTTTTTCTCATCATGATGCAATAGCGGCTACAATAAAGAAAGCATTTTGTTTCACCAGTCGTCGGTTTTGCATCTCAAACCGGCACTTTGCAATATTGCTTTAATATTTTTGTCTCAAAATTTCCAATCTTAACAACCGAATTAATCGTTTTTATGAGTAAAAAAATCACCAAAGCTGTTTTTCCTGTTGCCGGATTAGGAACTCGATTTTTACCAGCAACCAAAGCCAGCCCTAAGGAAATGTTGCCGATCGTTGACAAGCCACTGATTCAATATGCTGTTGAGGAAGCGATCGCTGCCGGGATAGATACCATGATTTTTATCACGGGTCGTAACAAGAGAGCTATTCCCGATCATTTCGATAAATCTTACGAGCTTGAAGTTGAATTGGAGCGTAGCGGAAAAACGGAAACCTTGGCTATGATCAGGGAAATTTTACCGCCTCAGGTTTCCTGCGTGTTCATTCGTCAGCCTGAAGCATTGGGGTTGGGGCACGCTGTGCTTTGCGCCAAACCGGTCATCAATGACGAACCTTTTGCCGTTATTCTGGCCGATGACTTGATCGAAGACGCCGATCGTGGTTGTATGGCTCAGATGACTTCATTATTCGAACGCGAAAAGCGCAGCATTCTGGGTGTGGAAAGAGTGAATCCCGCAGATACCGACAAATACGGTATTGTTGAAAGTAATGAGATCGAACCGAGGGTAGGGCGTTTGCAATCGATTGTCGAAAAGCCTGCTCCTGACCAAGCTCCCTCGAATTTGGCAGTGGTCGGTCGTTACATTTTAACGCCGGCTATTTTTGATAAAATCGAGCAGACAGGGCGTGGCAGAGGGGGAGAAATTCAGTTAACCGACGCGATTGCCGACTTGATGCTTGACGAATCGGTATTATCGTATGAATTTGAAGGCAATCGCTACGATTGCGGATCAAAGCTCGGTTATTTGATTGCGACCGTCGAACATGCCTTGTTGCATAAAGATTTAAAAGACGACTTTCTGGCTTATTTGAAAGACCTTTCCGCTAAGTATTAGATTGATATCAAGTTGTTCGCTGGGTTTTAGTCTCATTATAGTTCAACCGATAGCGGGTAAATTTTTGTCGTCTCTCGTTTGATGTTTTAAGCTCTTCTTCCCTTGTTCATTTGCCGTTCTATCCACTGGTGAATGAATAAGGCGGCAAGGATCATTGAGGCCCCTGTCACCACTTTGGCGGTTAAAGCTTCGCCGTTGATCGAATAGCCCAGCAGTAGCGCAAGCACCGGCGAAATGATGGTGATCATGGCCACTTTGGTTGCAGGTAAATGCGTCAGGACGTAATAATAGAGGGCAAATCCCAGCGTAGTAGCGACAACACCCAGATAGACTATGGCTAGGATAGCAGTCATCGGGATGTCTATCGGCCATTGCATGTCGTCATGATAATACCAGCTCGCCAAATAAAGCGGCATTGCCAAAAGAAGCCCGCCGCCAACCTGAGTCATTGCCGGCAAGCCGGCATTGATATGCTTGATCCAGACAGCGCTGAACGAATGCAGAAATGCTGCTACTAATACGCCGAGCATGCCTTGAATCGCTTGAACATTCAGCTCGATAGCGGAGCTGAACATCAAACTTAGTCCCCCGATTCCGAGTAAATAAGAAAATACCTTCACTGGACTCAGGCTTTTTTCTTTTAGAATAATCGCCGCCAATAATGCCGTCATAAACGGTGTCAGTCCGAAGATTACTGAGACCCAGCCTGACGGAATAAACTGCGAAGACCAATACACGGCCATCATAGCGCCGAAGATTTGTACTGCAACCGCGAAATAGGTTGTTATGGCTTGGCGATGCCAAGGGAGCTTTCGCCTGGAAATCCATAAAACAGTTAACACGCATACGGTTCCAATCGCCATTCTAAGCGCGGCACCGAAAATAAAGCCAGCGCCTTCAGCACTCCATTTGATGGCCAGCGGAGTAGTCGCCCACAGCATGATGACGCTAAGGTAGGCAAAGAATATTTTTAAATCGTTCAACGGATTGAGAAAATGAAAACAAAGACGCGCGATTATAAACGAAAGGCTTGCACTCAAAAGTAAAAATAACCCTGTTGTTGCTGCGCAAACCGACCCAAGGTACACTCAGCATTGGAAAACTAATAATTATAACGAGGATGTTTATGGAGAGTGCGTTCCGCCATTGCGACGATTTGGGGCCGGCAAAAATTATTCATGTTTATGAACCGTCGGTCAATTTAAAAGGTATTTTAGTTATTGACAATGTCGCTCGCGGCCCCTCCATCGGAGGATTGCGCATGGCGCCAGATGTCAGTGTGGAAGAATGTTTTCGTTTAGCTCGTGCAATGACATTAAAAAATGCTGCCGCGGATTTACCGCATGGGGGTGGAAAAATGGTCGTTTACGGCGATCCAAAAATGCCATCGGAACAAAAGCAGCAGATTATTCGTGCCGCAGCCGCCTCTTTGCGTCGGGATGAAGACTACATTTTCGGTCCGGATATGGGGACTGATGAAGAATGTATGGCTTGGGTCAGAGATGAAAACGGCCGTTCCGTTGGATTGCCGTCCGAGTTGGGCGGTATACCGCTGGATCAGATCGGAGCAACCGGTTGGGGGCTAATGCATGCCACCGAAGTTGCATTGGACTACCTGGACTTTGAATTGCAGGGAGCACGAGTGGTTATTCAGGGTTTCGGATCGGTCGGCAAACATAGCGCCCGCTTTTTGCATCAGAAAGGTGCAGTTATCGTCGCTGTCAACGATAGTCGAGGAACCATCTATAATTCCGATGGTTTAGATTTGAATGCGTTGATTGCGCTGAAACAAGCTGGTAAAAGCGTGACCGAATTCGATGGAGGACAGTCTTTGGAACGGGATGCGATTATCGGTGTTGAATGCGATATTTGGATTCCTGCCGCGCGACCGGATGTCATCAATGAAAGCAACATGCACCAGCTTAAAACCCGATTGGTCGTTCAGGGCGCCAATATTGCCATTACCGAAGGTGCGGAACAATATCTGTATCAAAACAATGTACTGTGTGTACCGGATTTTATCTCCAATGCCGGAGGAGTGATTTGTGCGGCGATGGAATACCAGGGCGCCACTCAACAGTCCGCCATGGCGACAATTGCCGAAAAGGTCGGCGACAATACCCGGACAGTGTTGGATATCTCGATGAGAAATAAGATTCCGCCTAGACAGGCGGCGGTGAAAATGGCAACGGACCGAGTCAAAAAAGCGATGAAGCTAAGACGCTGGTCATTGTTTTCCTCCGCCCCGAAGTTTATCTAAATCAAGACGCAGGAGCGGTAAGGATCAACGGCGAAGAGATGCGCTTTCCTATTTGATGTATAGCTGCGGGAGGTAGCATGTTTACGGTACGATTTCACGGGCGTGGGGGCCAGGGCATGAAAACGGCCAGCCACTTTTTAGGCAATGCTTTCTTTTTGGCTGGTTATGAAGTTCAGGATGCGCCTCGTTATGGTGCCGAACGGCGAGGAGCCCCCATGACTTCCTATGTTCGGGCCGATCGCCGGCCGATTTTCGCTCGCGGCATTATTCCCGATCCCGGTCTGGTCGTGGTGGCCGACGACAGTTTGATCCCGATTGCCGCAGCCGGCGTACTCTTAGGCATCAATGAGAATACGGTGTTGCTGATCGTTAGTCGGGAATGCGAGGACGTTTGGCAGCAGCGCTTACAAATAGCTGGTTCGGTCAGAGTGATGGAGCCAGTGGTTTCTGCGTTGCCGCTGGTAAGTGCCGCGTGCGCAGGAGCTGCCGCGTCCCTCTGCGGAGCGATTGACGAACCGCGTTTGATTGCGGCAATCAGGCAGGAGTTGGAAGGACATAAGAATGAGCTGATTGAAGCGAATGTGAACGCCGCACGTGAAGCCTACAACGCCTTTGTCGAAGATAGGGGTATGGTTAAACAAAGGCCCTCTCGCATCTTTGCGGATTATGTTAAACCCGATTGGATTGAACTTCCGCTGGAAACAGCTGAACTGTCGGCACCGACAATCCACCGGCCGAAAACCAGCGTTAAAGTCAGGACCGGGCTGTGGCGAACGCAACGGCCTGTGATTGATTATGAGCGTTGTAATCGATGCTGGTGGGTTTGCAGTAGCAGTTGTCCCGACGCGGTGATTCATCTGGAAGAGGGCAACAAGCCTACCATCGATTATGAACATTGTAAAGGCTGCATGATTTGTGTTGCCCAATGTCCCGCCCATGCCATCGAAAGCGTCGATGAAATTCAGGCGCAACAGGAGGATTCCGCATGAATCGCCAGTTAATGACAGGAAATGCCGCGGCGGCATGGGGTGCGCGTTTGGCCGAAGTCGATTATGTTCCTGCTTTTCCGATTACGCCGCAAACGGAAATCATCGAAACTCTGGCTGCGTGGTTTGATGGCGATGAAATGTCCGGTCGAATGACGGTGCTGGAATCTGAGCACTCAATGATCACTGCGGCGGGAGCGGCGGCCGCAACAGGAGTTAGGGTATTCACCGCCACTTCCAGCCAGGGCCTGTTGCACGCCATGGAGATGATTTATACGGTTGCCGGTTGGCGAGCTCCGTTCGTTCTGGTCAACGTGTCCCGCGGATTGAGTACTCCGATTACGCTGGAACCCGATCATAACGATATTCTGGCGGCACGCGACAGCGGATTTTTGCAATTGCACTGCAGCACCTGTCAAGAGGTATTGGATTCGGTATTGATGGCTTATCGTTTAGCCGAACATCACCAGGTCAAGCTGCCGGTGATTGTCAATCAGGACGGTTTCTATCTTTCATTCACCCGCGAGCCAGTGGAAATCCCGGACTCTAAAACTGCTAAAGTATTTGTTGGCGAGTTCGACAACCGTTTGTCGAGCTTCCGGGCCAGCATGCCGGAAAGCCGGGCTGTTGCGGTATTAGGGGGATCACCGTATTCCTATTTTCGCTATGAATGTCATTTGGCGATGCAACAGGCATTGAAGGTTTATACCGAGGTGGCGGACGAATTTGCGGAGGTTTTCGGACGTTATTATGGCGTCGTCGAAAGTTTTCAAGCCGAAGACGCCGATTTTTTGTTTGTCATGATGGGGTGTTTCGCGACCAAAGCCAAACAAGCCGTCTTGTCACTTCGGGACGCAGGTATAAAAATCGGTTTGTTGCGACCGCGTTTATTCAGGCCGTTTCCAGCTCACCAACTGCGTCAAATTTGCCAAGGCAAAAAGGCGTTGGCGGTGATCGATCAAAATCTTTCTCTAGGCAAGGGAGGTGTATTGCATGCCGAGATGACTTCCGTTTTGTACGGCCAAGACAATGTTCCTTCGATCGTGGCGAGCTTCATAGGCGGTTTGGGCGGACGTGACATAAGCCAGGAGGAATTTTTCGGAATCGCGGAACTCCTTCAAGATGCCGTTAAAAAAGGACAAAGCCCTGAACCGAGGCTGTTGTATACTGAGAACGAGTATAAGGAATTCAAAAAACTTCAGGCCATTGCGTTATACGAGCGCCAACAGACAGAGGAGTCGTCGCGATGAGTGAAACCCTTTACCGACGAATGAAAGACCTGCCATCGACGCATTTGCTCGGCGCAGGAACGGCAACTTGCGCAGGCTGCGGCGGTATGCAGGCTTTGCATCAGATCTACGAAGTGCTGGGTGGCAAGACGGTTTTCGTCAATGCGGCCGGTTGTATGACGCTGTTATCGGTTTACCCGTTCACGCCGTTCACCGGTTCATGGTTGTATACGGCGATGGGGTCGGCTCCGGCTGGTGCTCAGGGTATACGGGACGCGTTGGATATTCTATTGGCAAAAAAGCGTATGCCTGAGGCTGAGGACTTGACTGCCGTTGTTTTGAGCGGTGATGGTTCCGCGTACGGGATGGGGGTTTCGGCGACTTCCGGGGCGATCGATCGCAATTTGGATTTTATTTATATTTGCTATGACAACGAAGGCTACGGCAATACCGGACAACAATTTTCTAGCGCCACACCGCACGGGGCTAAAACGGCGACCAGTGAAATCGGCGGCGGTTATTCCGGTTATAAAAAAGATCTATTTGCTTTGTGGGCGGCAAACAAACCTGCCTATGTCGCAACCGTCATCGGTAGCGAACCGTTGGACCTGGCGCGTAAAGTGGCAAAGGCCAAACAAATGAAAGGCACTCGTTTACTGATTGCGTTGGCGCCTTGTCCTACCGGTTGGGGGTTCGATCCGGCCGAGAGTTCGGAAATCGGTCGATTGGCGGTAAAAACCGGGACCTGGCCGTTGAAGGAATATATCGATGGGCGCATTCGGCACACCAAAATTCCGTCCGAGCGTTTGCCTGTCGAAGCCTATTTGGAAAAACAGCAGCGTTTCGCCCATTTGTTCTTCCCACAACGTAATGCTGCTTTTATACAGGCGTTACAGCGGCGAATAGACAATTATTGGCTCGATGCGGAAAAATAATGAGTTTCACCAAGAGCTATTTTCACCGCGGAGGTGAAATTCCTTTACTCGGGACGACGATTTCGGAACGTTTTGCTTTGATTTCGGAACGCTTTGCAGCGCGTGAAGCTGTTGTCAGCGTTCCGCAGGCGCAACGATTAACCTACGCTGAATTGGCGGAACGCGTCGATGTTATCGCTAGAGGCTTGCTTGCGTTGGGGTTCGGCTACAGCGATAGAATCGGAATTTGGTCTACCAATAATCTGCAATGGACCTTAGTTCAATTGGCGACAGCGCAGATCGGCGCAATTTTGGTCAATATCAATCCGGCCTACCGTCTCCATGAATTGGAATACGCCCTAAAGCAATCGAAAGTGCAAGGCTTGGTTTGTATTCCGGCTTTCAAAAAAAGTAATTATGTCGATATGTTGACTGGATTGTTGCCCGAGTTGACGCAGCAGCCTGCGGATAGACTGAAACTAGTGCGTTTGCCGGATTTGCGTCGTGTCATCCTCGTCGATCCGCATCAACCCCTACAAACTAGAGCACCGGCAACTGGTTTTACCGTCTGGCCGTTGTTGTTGGATGTCGCCCAAAATATCAGCCGTCACCAATTGGACGAAGCCGGTTACAAGTTGAATATCGATGATCCAATCAATATTCAATATACATCCGGCACTACCGGTTTTCCGAAAGCGGTGGTGCTGACCCATCATAATATTCTGAACAACGCTTGGTTTACCGCACAAGCCATGCACTTTTCGGAAAATGACCGGCTTTGTATACCGGTCCCTTTTTATCATTGTTTCGGAATGGTCCTGGCCAATTTATTGTGCTTTTCAGTAGGCGCCTGCGCGGTCATCGCCTGCGAACATTTCGATGCCGAAGCTGTTTTGAGGGCCGTCGAACAGGAGCACTGTACTGCTCTACATGGCGTGCCGACCATGTTTATCGCCGAACTCGAGCATCCCGATTTCGACCGTTTCAAACTCGATTCCCTGCGTACAGGGATTATGGCCGGCGCGTCTTGTCCGCCGGAATTGATGAAAAGGGTAATGGAGGAGTTGCATTGTCCGGAAATTCTGATTGGATACGGAGAAACGGAAGCGTCCCCATTGACGCATTTGACAACCTCTGAAGACAGTTTGTATCGGCGAACGCGCACTGTCGGCCGCAATCTTCCGCATCAGGAAGTTAAAATTATCGACATGATCACCGGAGACACTGTAGCTCTCGGTGAAAACGGCGAAGTTTGTTTTCGCGGTTATCATTTGATGCGGGGCTACTTCGGTAACGAGGAAGCGACACAACAAGCCATCGATTCACAGGGGTGGCTGCATTCAGGCGATATCGGAGTGATGGATAAAGACGGTTATCTGAGTATTACTGGTCGTTTGAAAGAAATGATCATA
>JBNLEI010000088.1:0-35779 GCA_050304855.1 Methylococcaceae bacterium | reverse complement strand
CGTCGGGCAGCAAGTTTAGCAACAGCTTGACAGCGGAAACGCGCTTGTTTTCTGGGTCATTTTGTTTCATGCTGCCGGAAACATCGATCAATACATTTACCGCATTGGCTTGGGTTAGGCTATTTTGAGCCAATGCGGCCTGACATCCGACGAGAATCAAACAACACAAAATGACTTTTGACTGGGCAATCATTCAATCCTTTCTGCATAGAGTTCAAGTTACGATTAACAAATATAGTCTAATTAACGGTTTAATCTATTGATTAAGCAAAATCGGCCGATGGTTTAGCGCGATTCCATAGCGCGAAATGTAAACAAGACTAGACATTCACAAGGCTTTATAATAGTGAACAAACTAACCCACAATCCCTGTTTTGAGGAAAATCTATGTCTATAAAAAGAATGGTTGATCTGGACTTATCCGGTAAACGCGTATTGATTCGTCAGGATTTGAACGTGCCCGTCAAAGATGGCAAGGTCACCAGTGACCTGCGGATTCAAGCCAGCGTTCCAACCATCGAAAAAGCGCTGGCCGGTGGCGCTGCAGTGATGCTGATGTCTCATTTGGGTCGCCCCGAAGAAGGCGAATATTCCGAGGAAGCAAGCTTGAAACCGGTCGCTGAAAGATTGTCAGAGCTGCTTGACAAACCGGTGCGTCTGGAAAAAGACTGGTTGAACGGCATCGACATCGCTCCGGGCGAAGTCGTCTTGTGCGAAAACGTGCGCTTCAATGTCGGCGAAAAGAAAAACAATGACGAGTTGGGGCAAAAAATGGCCGCTCTTTGCGACATTTTCGTTATGGATGCATTTGGCACTGCACACCGTGCCCAAGCATCCACACACAGCGTCGCCAAATTTGCACCGGTCGCTTGTGCCGGGCCTCTATTGAGCGCGGAACTGGATGCCCTGGGCCAAGCCCTGGAACATCCGGCTAAACCATTGGTCGCGATTGTCGGCGGATCAAAAGTTTCGACTAAGCTGACAGTACTCGAATCGCTGTCTTCCAAAGTAGATCAATTGATTGTCGGCGGAGGCATTGCCAACACCTTCATTGCCGCAGCAGGCTATTCGGTGGGTAATTCGCTGTATGAAGAAGACTTGATCGATGAGGCCAAAAAGCTGATGGCACAAGCAAAATCCAATGGTTCCGATATTCCGGTTCCTGTCGATGTGGTCTGCGCCAAAGAGTTTTCCGAAAGTGCCGCAGCGACAGTAAAACAGGTGGAGGAAGTGGAAGCGGACGACCTGATCCTGGATATCGGGCCGGAAACCGCGAAACGTTATGCGCAAATTCTGCAATCCGCCGGTACCATCGTTTGGAACGGTCCTGTCGGCGTATTTGAAATCGACCAATTCGGCGAAGGAACTAAATCCATGTCCATGGCAATTGCCAATAGTGCCGCATTCTCGATTGCCGGCGGCGGCGATACCCTGGCTGCGATTGATAAATACGGCATCAGCAACCGAGTTTCTTATACTTCGACCGGTGGCGGCGCTTTTCTAGAATTTCTGGAAGGTAAAATACTGCCTGCCGTCGCTATTCTGGAAGAACGCGGCTGATCTGAGTCGGACCACTTATCCGCACGACCGATTTAACCGTCGGTCAAAGATAAAAACAGCAGCCAAGTCAGATAATTACCTGACAGCGCTGCTGTTTTATATATAATATAAGGTTCCTTTCAATTTTGTCCGCATTGGTGCGGCGCCTTTTTTATAGGTTTTTAAAATGGCTAGAGTTACCGTTGAAGATTGCTTAGAAAACATCGAAAATCGTTTTAAACTGGTTTTGTTAGCCAGCAAAAGAGCACGTCAGCTGGAACGGGGAGCCGATGAATTCGTACCCCGCGAGAAAGATAAAAACACCGTGGTCGCCTTACGTGAAATAGCCGCTGGCCATGTGAGTGAAGACAACATCGATCGTCTTTATAAAATGAGCGATGTATCGGATACCAATTTAGAACTTTAATGTTTCCCGTATGCCAGGCATAGTCGTCGAAGCTGAACAACAAAAACCCGAGACACCTGAAGACAAACTTCTCAGGCGTTTATGTTCAGTCCTGAGCGACTACTTGGATCAAGAGCACATCGACGACGTTGTCCGGGCTTACCATTTCGGCGCACAAGCGCATACCGGACAATTCCGCAAAAGCGGTGAGGCTTATATCTGCCATCCGGTATCGGTCGCAATCAGCCTGGCTGAAATGCGCATGGACACGCGGGGCATCATGGCTGCAATTCTACATGATGTCATTGAAGACACACCGATCAGCAAAACACAACTTAGCGAGTTGTTCAGTCCCGAAGTCGCGGATCTAGTGGACGGCGTCACCAAACTGACCAAACTGGACAATAAGTCCCGCGCCGAAGCTCAAGCGGAAAATGTCAGAAAAATGTTTCTGGCCATGGCTAAAGATCTGCGGGTCATCATGGTTAAACTGGCCGACCGCTTGCATAACATGCAAACATTAGGCGCGATGTCCCCCGCCGCCAAACGACGCATCGCCAAGGAAACGCTGGAAATATACGCGCCCATCGCCAACCGTTTGGGCATGAACAAGGTTCGCCACCAGCTGGAATCGCTCGGTTTCAAAGCCCTCTATCCCAGGCGTCATGCAATTATCAGTCATGCTGTCAAAAAAGCCCGAGGGCATCGCAAAGAAATTATAGACACCATTCAAGGCTCGATACATAACCGGTTGAGTCAAGCCTGCATGGCTTGTACCGTGGTTGGCCGAGAAAAAAATATCGCCAGCATTTATCAGAAAATGCTGCATAAAAAAATTTCCTTTTCGGACGTTTTTGATGTTTATGCTTTCCGTATTTACTGTGTTAGCGTCGACGACTGTTATCGCGCGCTCGGCTGCGTGCATAACCTTTACAAACCGATACCCGGCCGCTTCAAAGACTATATCGCCCTGCCCAAGGCGAACGGTTACCAGTCGCTGCATACTGTGCTGATCGGCCCTTATGGCGTTCCGATCGAAATTCAAATCAGAACCCATGAAATGCATCGCATGTCCGAATCCGGCATCGCTGCGCACTGGCTGTACAAATCCGAAAACGAAACGAACGAAACCGCTCAGGCTCGCGCTAACGAATGGTTGCGAGATCTGCTGGAAATTCAAAAATCCGCCGGCGATTCTCTGGAATTCATCGACAATCTCAAAATAGACCTGTTCCCGCAGGAGGTTTTCGTCTTTACTCCCCAAGGAGGTATCATCAAGCTACCGCGCGGAGCTACCGTTGTGGACTTTGCGTTTGCCGTTCATACCGACATCGGCAACTCCTGCGTATCCGCTCGTATCGATAAAAAACTGGTGCCACTGCAATCCCAACTGGAAAACGGCATGACGGTCGAGGTGATTACCGCGTCCTGGGCCCGCCCTAATCCGCTATGGCTCAACTATGTCGTGACCGCCAAGGCCAGAAGCAGCATCCGTACTTATTTGAAGCATTTTAAACAACAGGAAGCCATCAATCTCGGCCGTCGTTTGCTAGAAAAAGAACTGGTCAGCCTGGACATGCAGCTGGACGCGATCGACGATTCTCGAATCAAGCAGGTACTGGAAGTTCTGAAAATGAATTCGCTGGACGAATTGCTGGAGGATATCGGCCTCGGCAATAAAATGCCGCTATTGGTCGCTAAGAGATTCGCTCAGGATGACGTTCATGCCGCCGTCAAGCTGGACGATCACGAAAGCCGCAACGAAACGCCTTTGGTTATCAAGGGCACCGAAGGCATGGTGGTGACGTTGGCGAAATGCTGCCGACCGATACCGGGCGACCCTATCATCGGCTTCTTCAACCCCGGCAAAGGTATCGTCGTTCATCATCACGAATGCCGTAACAGCAACGATGTCAGAAAAAAACAAACCAGTTGGCTGGATGTGGAATGGAGCCAGGAAGTCTCGGGGGAATTTCCGGCGGAAATCAGAATCGAGTTGCTGAATCAACGTGGAACATTAGCGACCGTCGCCTCAACCATTTCCAGCATGGATTCAAACATCGAAAACGTCAAGGTAGTCGATCAGGATGCCCGGGTGTCGGTCGACTTGATCACCTTGACCGTTAAAGACCGTGTGCACCTTGCCAATATCATCCGCAAACTTAAAAAGCTGAACATTATTTTAAAAATAACCCGCATCAAGGCTTAATATTTCGAAAAAATAGGACAATGAACAAAGAAATCATCCATACCGATAAGGCACCACAAGCCATTGGCACATACTCGCAAGCCGTCAAGGTCAATCAAACGGTTTATCTTTCTGGACAGATTCCTCTCGACCCGGACACAATGGAAGTCGTTGACGGCGATATTTCGGTTCAAATCCGACGCGTGTTCGACAACCTGAAAGCGGTTGCCGAAGCCGCTGGCGGCGATTTCTACGATATCGTCAAACTCAACGTCTTTTTGACCGATCTGGCCAACTTTCCTATCGTCAACGAAATCATGGGGGAATATTTCGGCCAGCCTTATCCGGCTCGGGCCGCCATCGGCGTCGCAGCACTACCCAAAGATGTCGAGGTGGAAATGGATGCTATTATGGAACTAAAGGACGAATACTCTATTTAATTTCACTCGGCCGACCAGTCGGAGTTTTTTGCTCCAGGCCGCGCCACTTGCCATGAATGCATTGGATATCGATAAGCAACCGGTAGCCACCCTATCCGGAATCGGCCCCCAATCAGCGGTCCGTTTGGAAAAACTCGGCATCCATTGCGTTCAAGATCTGCTGTTCCACCTTCCTTATCGTTATGAAGACCGGACACGCATCCACCCGATCGGGTCGCTGAGCGCCGGAATGACCGCCCTGATACTCGGCACGGTGGAACTAGCGGACGTATTATTGAAAGGCCGACGCAGTCTGATCTGCCGCATCAGCGACCGTACCGGCTTCATTACCCTGCGTTTTTTTCATTTTTCCGCCAGTCAACAAAATCAATTGACGCCTGGCGCGCAGCTTTGTTGTTTCGGCGAAATACGGCACGGTTATGCCGGACTGGAAATCATTCATCCGGAATACAAAATCGTGCAGGGCGAAGATAAACTAACCGAAGACCGCCTGACGCCGGTTTATCCATTGACCGAAGGTTTACGGCAAAACACTCTCCGCAAGGCGGTCAAACAGGCGCTAGCCTTAGGTCTCGACAACCTGACCGACTGGCTACCGGAAACGATACGGGAAACCTTTCGTTTCCCCACTTTGCCTCAAGCTCTGGAAACCCTGCATTGCCCGCCTCCCAATTCGTCCATCAATGCGCTCCAGCAAAGCAGCGCTTTGAAACGTTTAGCTTTCGAGGAGTTGCTCGCACATCATTTACGACTCTTGCAAGGAAAAATCAATGGCAAAAAATGGCGGTCGCCTGTTCTTACAGTCGATGAAACGTTGAAAAACCGTTTTCTCACAGGTCTCCCGTTTGAACTGACCGGCGCTCAACGGCGCGTGATCGGTGAGATTGAAAACGACTGCGGCGTTGACCATCCCATGCTCCGGCTGGTGCAAGGAGACGTCGGCTCTGGCAAAACCGTGGTTGCCGCTTACAGCGCTTTACTGGCCCTCGCGTCGGGCTTTCAAGTCGCCGTGATGGCGCCCACCGAGCTATTGGCGGAACAACACTTTCGTAATTTCAGCCACTGGTTTACCGGTTTTTCAACCAATCCGGTCTTCCTGAGCGGTCAACTCAAAGGCAAAGCCCGTCGACAAACGTTGGAAGCGATCGCCTGTGGCTCGGCCGGAATCATTATCGGCACCCATGCCCTTTTTCAGGAAAGCGTGCTTTTTGCCCGGCTGGGTCTGATCATTATTGACGAACAACACCGGTTCGGCGTTCATCAACGCTTGGCGCTAAGGGAAAAAAGTCAATCTACAGGGCTGAGGCCGCATCAACTCGTCATGACCGCGACGCCGATCCCCCGTACATTGGCGATGTTGCAGTATTCCGATTTAGATATCTCGATTATCGACGAACTTCCTCCGGGCCGTAAGCCGATAACAACCAGCGTAATTCCGTCCGAACGCCGCGATGAGATCATCGCCAGAATCCGTCATTGGGTCGAGCAAGAACGTCAGGCGTATTGGGTTTGTACCTTGATTGAGGAATCGGATGTCTTGCAATGCGAAGCAGCCGAGAAAACTGCCGCTTTTTTGCAGAATACCTTACCGGAAATCAGAATCGCCCTGGTTCACGGCCGTATGAAATCGTCCGAAAAAGATGCCGTGATGCAGGCTTTCAAAAATCGCGAGTACGATTTGCTGGTGGCGACGACCGTAATCGAGGTGGGCGTCGATGTACCCAACGCCGGACTGATGATCATCGAGAACCCCGAACGCTTGGGGCTTTCGCAATTGCATCAACTGCGAGGCAGAGTCGGCCGAGGCGAAGTGGAAAGTTACTGTTTGCTAGTCTATCAATCCCCGTTGTCTGAAGCGGGTAAACAACGGCTCGGCATTCTGCGAGAAAGTAACGACGGTTTCGTCATCGCCGAAAAAGACTTGGAACTGCGCGGCCCCGGCGAAGTCATGGGTACCCGACAAACCGGCCAAATGCAATTTAAGATCGCCGACCTTGAGCGAGACGGCGAACTGATTGAACAAATTCACGATGCCGCCAATCTCATATGCCGACATCACCCCGAAGCGATTCAGCCTATCATCGATCGTTGGCTCGGCAATGCCGAACAGTATGCCGAAGTTTAGAGAGCAACGTACCACCGTATTTCAGTAATCCTTCGCCGACTTTCCGGTAAGTCATTCATTTCCGACTGAACCATACCTTTTCCCCGCTGTCATTTCATTTACCCAGACAACTCGCTTTAGGAGCCATCATGAACGATAGTGGAATCGATAAAAAAGCCGTAATCAATGTGCTAAACAAAATTATGGAAACCGAATTAGCCGGTGTGGTGCGTTATACCCATTATTCGTTGATGGTTTTCGGTTATAGCCGCATTCCCATTGTGTCCTGGATGCGCGGACAGGCCACCGAATCTCTTTCTCATGCCACCGAAGCCGGGGAGTTAATCACTCATCTCGGCGGACATCCTTCTCTGGGAATAGGCCCGTTATTGGAAACACACCGGCACGATATCGGCGATATTCTTAACGAGTCTCTGGAACACGAAATGCTCGCTCTGGCCGAATACCGGAATCTATTAAACCTCGTCAACAACCACGACGTCATGCTGGAGGAATATGCCCGCCGTTTAATCGCCTTGGAAGAAACACACCTGGGCGAAGTCAGGAAGATGCTGCGAAAACCGGGCGACTAACCCTTACTGGAGTTCTTTCAACCAGTAAAAATTGAAACCGGGAATCACCAGCGTATTGTTAAAAATATCCGGCGTTTGTCCTGAATATAAATCGATTAAGCGACCGTACTTAGGATCGACCCAACTGCCGACATCCTCGAGATTTAGCGATTGCGGTTTACTATCGAAATTACCGACCACAAAAACGTTTTCGCTACGTTGGCTGAGACTGTATCGTCCAAATACGAATAAATGGGGATTTTCGACTTCAATCAACTCGCGGTTGTTAAAATCGGCAAACACATCGATCTCCTTACGTACCGCAATCATCCGTTTCAACGCGCTGAAAATCCTATGTTCCACCGTTCCCGGTGTATTTCTCAAGTCCGCCTTGTCCCAATCAATGGTCGGACGATGAACCCAGCGCGTATCTCCAGCCTTATGCGGGTCGTCCAGATAGGAAACATCGTTGGTACTGCCAATCTCGTCGCCGTAATAAAGCAACGGAATACCTCCGAAGCTCAGGATCATGCTATGTAGTAGCAGTACCATATTGACCGCGTCCGTGATGGCTTCGGGGTCACCCGTCTCCAACGCATACTGCAATCCCACCAACGACGCCAACGCACCCGATATCCGGGCATCCCCGGTCTTTTCATTGTGTCCGAACGGCAATCCCCGTGCATAAGAATCGTCAAACCGGCCCGTATAGTAATCAATCAAAAACTTGCGATGACTGGCCGGTTCGTAACCGGACAGGATGATGTCGCGGTCATCAAACCCCAAGCCGATATCGTCATGGCAACGTACATAGTTAAGCCAAGTCGCACGCTCCAGTTTTACCGGCAAACTTTTGATGCCTTGATTCAGGAGCCGGGTATTTTTAGTCGCCACCGCATCCCATAGCAAAGCCATAAAAGTGGCGTTATAAGCGATTTCGCATTCTTTGGCGATGACAGCGTCCTCGCCGAAATATTTGATCACTTCGACCGGCGCAACAATCGCTTCGGCAATGAACAAGACTCCCGGCGCCGTCACCTGGCAACAATCTTTCATCAATTGCAAAATCAGATGTGCCTCTCGCTCATTCTGGCAGGTACTGCCTATTTTTTTCCACAGAAAAGCCACTGCATCGAGACGTAAAATATCCGCACCTTGATTAGCCCAAAACAGCAGGATATCGAGCATTTCGATGAATACGGCAGGATTGCTGTAATTCAAATCCCACTGGTAACTGTTGAAAACAGTCATAACCCAGCGACCCATTTCTTCATTCCAGGTAAAGTTACCCGGCGAGGTTTCAGGAAAAATTTCCGGCATGCTTTGTTCGAACATGTCCGGTACATTTCGATTGTTAAAAGTGTAGTAATAATTCTGATAGACCGGATCCCCGTCTCTCGCCCTTTGCGCCCACTCATGCTCATCCGACGTGTGATTGACGACGACGTCCAACACCAACAGAATTTCGCGTTCGCGCATATCGTCGGCTAGCTCGCGCAAATCATCTAACGTACCTGCTCGCTCATCAATTTGGCGAAAATTGCTGACTGCATAGCCACCGTCACTACTTCCCTCGGGACATTGCATGACCGGCATAATATGAACTAGATTGACGCCCAGTTCCTGGAAATAACCCAAATGATCACGCATACCTTGCAGATCGCCGGCAAATCCGTTGCTATACAGCGCCATGCCCACCCATTTCTGGTGCAAAAACCAGTTATGGTCCTTTTCTCTATCGATATCGAGTTGCCTGAGCTTTTCCGGTCGATTGATGTATTGACGAGCCATCGTCTCCACCAGTCGTTGAGCCTGCTGCTCAAAGTCGTCTCGCTCTCCGTACAATCGATGAAACAAGGAATAGATTGCATAGAAGTTGGCGCCCAACCGGGTATAAAAGTGTCTCAGGTCCTGCCTGGAAATCTCCGTTTTCAGTTGATTAAGAATATTATTCAGCAGCGAGTGTGAAACCTGTTCGTACATGCCTCATTCCTTATTTTATAACGATCGACTGACGCTTAAACTTTGGGCAAAGAGTAGCTGAAAGTCAATTCGACTTGTTTCAGTAACATTTCTGGAAGTAAACTTGAAAACCGCAACTATCCGATCTTGGCAATAAAATCCTGATAGAAAGCGGGATTATCAGAGACGGCACCGCGTAAACCGATTACGGCGCTGGCAAATCGCTGCGCCAGTTCCAGAGTCTCCCCAATGTCCCAAGACGAAATCAAGCCATGAATGTACATAGCGGTAAAAGCATCCCCGGCGCCCACCGTATCGACAATCGAACCTGCTTGAACCGGCACCACTTCGTGGAATTCGCCACGACCATTCAAAACGGTTGCTCCTTGCGCTCCGCGAGTTACGATCAATTGCTCAAGTTGAAAGCGCTCCTGCATCGTTCGCATTTCTCGGGCCAGATCGTCCGAAGCGAAACCCAGCTGGCGCAATTCGTCTTCATTTAATTTGACCCAGCGCGCCTGCTCCAGCCAATTGAGAACCTCATCTACACGCCACCAAGGCGGACGTAAATTCACGTCCAGAAAAATCGACAGATCCGAATTGCGAATAAGAGCGGAAAACGCTTGGCGGGCAACGGGATTTCGCAGTCCCAGACTGCCATGATACAAAATGCCACTGGGAGTAAGGCTCTCGAGTAAGGCAACATCGATAAAATCGTAGGCGCAATCCGGGGTAATGTCGTAATGCGGTTCGTCGTCAATCAGCTCGATCTCGACCTGTCCGGTTCGATGAAACGGGTCGACTTGAACGGTCTCCGCATTCATACCCCATTGCTGCATGGCGACTAGAATTTCCTTCCCGCTCTCATCGTCTCCAACTCTTGAGATAAACTGCGGCCGATCACCCAATGCTTGCAAGTGCCAAGCAACGTTAAACGGCGCCCCGCCCAAAACTTTTTCGCCAGCCGGAAAACAATCGAACAAAACTTCGCCGAAAATGAATACTTTGTTTTTATCATTCATGAAGCTATACCCTTCTGTTGCAGCTTATCGCGAAAACCCGGCGCGTAATGCCAGACCCCTTCCAATACGCCGGCGGCATAATTGCCGTTCATATCCAAGCCGTTGGCGCAGGCAACATACAAGGCATCGGTATGGCCGTTGCGTTTTGCCAGTTGCATGGCGACCTGCTTGACTTCGTCGCTGGCATTGGCCACCAACACGGATAAAACCGGACTTCCCAACACCGGTAAGTCGTTACCGCTATCGCCGGCAAAAACCACTTCATCACGGTGATACCCCAACAACGATTGCAGAAACTCGATTGCATGCAACTTAGTTGCGTTAGCCGGTAAAACATCCAATAACCCGATACTTTTAGGTTCATCGACACTCCAAATCAGGCTAGCGGCGATGCCTTCGTTAACCAAGGATTCGCGCATGCGGGCTATCACTTTGTCTTTATCCGCATGCAGCGCCAAATAATAACTAAGCTTGTGAGTATTTTGTTTACTACGCTCCTGCAAACTCAACTCCGAGATGTTACCGATCAGCTGTTTGATTTGTTGATGACTCTTACCGTTCCAGTCTTTGTCGATTTCCTGTTCCCAGGCTTGTAATTCCAGCCAGTCGCCATTGGTAACCTGATAAATTTTGCTTCCCACGTCGGTAATAGCAAAATTCGGCTCGGGCAATACATAGTTTTTGATCGCCTGCCGGGCTAATTCCCGATGTCGACCTGTAACGTATACCAACGTGACTTCCGACCGCTGACAAAAGTCGTAAAACCGTTTTCGCGCGTCCGGATGCTCTGGTTGCAATCCGTTGGGTATGACCGTTCTGTCCATGTCGGTACATAACAACAATTTTTGTTCACTCATAAGATGAATCAGTCTCCTTAGGATCACAACATGAATCAAAAAAATCATAGTAATCGAGCGCTTCCAGAATACCTTCGGCAAAAGGATGATCGGCAAAATAGATGCGTTCCACATCGACCAACTGCGATAATTCCTCGTGATGCCGATTGGCCACCACCGCCGCCAAGGTATTTCCGCGCATCATATCCTCATCGGCACCCGAACCGCCGGCCACAAAGATACGTTGCAAAGGAATTTGCCAGTGATCGGCGATATAACGCAAAGCCAAACCTTTGGAAGCACGTAAAGGTAAGATATCCAAGTATTGACCGAAAGCGACCAAGGCGTGTACTGACTGTTCTTCCTGATGAAGCAAACGCTTGATTTCCTCGACATCGGCAATTTCAGGATCGATGTAATAACTCAGTTTAAAGCGGCTTTGTTCTACTTTGGGCTGCCTTTCCAAACCGGGAAAATCGTCCAACAGTTGCCTGACTTTGTGAGGAGTCCAATGATAATCGATATGCCTGGACCAAGCGACGTCGGCGGTTAACTCAGGCGCATAATAAATTTCGGTACCGCCGCTGGTGATCAAGATATCCGGTTCCGGTATGTTGTGCTTTTTCATCAATTTCAGCGCCGAGTCGAGTCGGCGTCCGGTTGCGATTGCAAATTTGGTCGTCTTGCGATGCTGACGCAATACGGTGATGAGTCGTTGCAAAGCCTCGTCATTCCCAGTCAAATTTTGATCCAAGTCACTGACGATGGCACGGTCGCTATAAAGCCCCCTGCGGCGTTTGACCGGCGTCCGAATCAGTTGTTCGGAACGTTGCGCAATAGGACGGATCAACGCCAAATACCGTTTGGCATGCGCGTCCCAGGAATAATGTTCGCGTACGCCTTGCAGTCCTTGTTCCGAACATTGTCGCCATAATTGCTTGTCTTCCAGTAATTTCAATAAGGCATCGGTAATGGTATAGGCCTCCAGAGGGTCGATAAGAAAGCCATTGCGGCAGTTGCCGATAATGTCTTTCGGACCGCCGTCTTCGGTGGCGATAATCGGCAAACCCGAAGCCGCCGCTTCGATCAAGGTCAAACCGAAAGGCTCCGTCAGCGCGGGATTGACGAATACGCCTCCCGATGCAGTAGCGATTCGGTAAAATAAAGGGACTTGATCTCGGCGGTGATGTTTCGGCATTGCCACCCGACCGTAAAGGTCATGGCGGTCGATCGCGACCAGCAATTCGTGAAAAACCTCCTGGGCGCCTTCTTCCAGATCATCGATATCGTCCCGATTACCGGCAATAATGACCAGGTTAGCCAGCTCTTTTAACCGGTCGGACTGTCCGTAGGCTTCTACCAGCATGGTGATGTTTTTGCGCTTATCCGGTCGGGAAAGCGCCAGAATGATGGGTTTTGTCGGGCACTTCAAATGACGACCGATTTCTTCAAAAAGCCGAGAACTCAGTTCGTCGCCGGTCGGCAAGACAAATTTCATCAGGTCGGTGCCGGGCGGAACGACACGCATTTGCTTCGGTTGATAATGATCGTAAAGCTCGTATTGCTCTTCAATTTCCTGATGGGTACTGGTAATCACTCGCTCGGCCGTTGCCAGAACCAATTCTTCCGCTTCGATACGCCGCGCCATGTTATAACGCGTTTCGATATCTTGGTTGGAAAGACCGCTGGCGAGTAAGCGGTGACGCTTCACCCGCCCTAAGGAATGGCCGGTATGAATCAGCGGCACGCCCAACATATTGGCCAGATTGGCTCCGACATAACCGGCATCGGCATAATGGCTGTGGAGGATATCCGGCAACACATTGTTTTCTCTAAAAAACCAAGCGGTGTTATCGGAAAAGGCGTCCAGATAATCCCAGAGCTGCTCTTTCGGAATATATTCTTCTGGTCCTGCGTCGATCCTGACTATGCGCAAATTTTCGCCAAGGACTTCTTGTTCCTGCGCATAATCATCAGCCACTTTCTCATCTTTTACCCGTCGGGTGATTAAGTCCACCCGCGAAACATCGGGCCGCCGAGCCAGTGCTTGCGCGAGCTCAAGCACATACAGTGTTTGCCCCCCGGTGTCGGCATCGCGTCCAAGTTCGAGGTTTTTACCGCGGATCAAGCCGTGAATACTGACGAGAGCAATTGATATTTTCTCAGACCGATCAGTCATGACTGTATCCCTTGTAAGTTACAGACTGGAATTCATCCGATATCATAAATCCGAAAAAACTTGGTTTTCGATTTAATACGTTATCCAACCGATTTCTAAACCAGAGGATTCAGCTTAGCAACGAGCTTTTTCGACAACGGATAGATATAAAATACCGATAACCCGGCAACAATGCCAGCCATACCTTCATAAACCGCATGATGCCAACCTTGATATCGCCAAATCAGCGCGATCAACAATCCGCTACAAACGGCTACGGCGCTGACTGTTTGCCCCGGTTTTTTACCCAAACACAATACAATCAATAAAGGCGCGAAAGCACTCGCCAATCCGGACCAAGCCATAATGACGAGATTAAATACGCTTTGGCTATTAAACAATGCCCATACCAACGCCCCCGCCGTAATGATCAAAGTAGCCGTTTTCAGCAAAACTGTATTTTCAATTCGATGCGGCAACAAGTCATGCGTCAATGCCGCAGAACAGCTCAATACCAGTGAATCTGCAGTGGACATCGTCGCAGCAAATATTCCGGCTAAAATCAAACCGACCCATATCGGCGGCAGCATGGCTTGCGCCATGGTCGGCAAAGCAAGTTCGGCGTCGAATACTCCGCTGTCGGCCAAAGTAATCCGGGAAAGCATTCCTACCGCGGTTGCCATGCTATAAAACAGCAGAAACCAAATATAGTACCAGTATCTCGCTCGGGTCATTTTGTCGATATGGCTTAACGTCATAAAGCGAACCATAATATGCGGTTGGCCTATCACGGACAAACCGGCAAATAACCAACTAGCGGCAAACAAGATACCTCCCGCCAGTCCAGGCAAAACTAGGTCTTTGGGGAACCAATCCAAAAAACCGGGAACGGCGTCCATTTTATCGATGGTTTCGAAAACGCCGCCAAAACTCGACACCGCAGTGACCAATAACAATCCCATTGCCACTATCATGACGACCGATTGCGCGGCGTCGGTCCAAATTGATGCACGAATGCCGCCGGCAAAGCAATAACCGATCACCATCACAGTCCCCATCACAGCACCGGCCCAGGAAGGCCAACCGAATAACGCATGCAGCGCCTTACTGCCGGCAACCAGTTGAGCCCCGGCATAAGCCAATAAAAACACCAGTGAAATGAGCGCGATCAGGCATTGGAGCCAACGATAAGAACTGCCGTTCCAACCACTCAAAACACCGGCATAACTGACTTCTCCATTACTTTCTGCGGCTTCGCGCAGGCGGCTATGGACAAAAATCGAGGCGATAAAGTCGCCGACAATCCAGCCCAGCATTAACCAGATTGCGGCCAGGCCGGTACTGTAGGTATAACCGATTACGCCGATAAACATGTAGCCACTGTTATTGGTTGCAACTGCCGAAAGTCCGACCAATGCCGGCGATACCGAAGCGCTAGCCAAATAATAATCGCGTTTGGTGTCTCGGCTTTTCAGCATCGAACTCATTCCGATGATGACAAACAGCCCCATAAAAAATAAAAAACTCGTTATCATCCGGTTTCCTTGGGTAACTTTAAATTAGATTATTCGGGAGGATGTAAACTGGTAATCGATCCAACGAGAGGGTAAAAGCGAGTCGAAAAAATTAAACGCTAAATACCGGCCGTTCCACTCATTCGTTTTTGCCTTGTTCGGTTTTGAATAGCGAGTTGAAAGGATCAAAACCATGTAGTGGTCGAAGAAGAGGCTCTTTTACGATGGCCTCGCGGTAAGTCTCAGCCCGGGACACGACTTCGGACAAGCGTTCCACGGCCTCATCGTACAAACCCATCGCAGTGTAGGCGCAGGCGAGCTGGAATCGCGCATGCGTATTATCCGGATCTATAATCAAGGCTTGTTGGCACAGATTGACCGCCCATTGCGGTTCGTTCAATTCCAATACCGCATCGGCTTTGTAACTTAAAGCTTCGCAGTCATCGTCATTCAACTTCAAGATTCGGTCATAAATCGGGATTTTATTGACCGGATCCGGTTCCTGGGCCGCCCGCAACCAAAGTGATTGTATTTCACGAGTCCGTTCAATTCCTTCCCGGTTTTCCTCAATATACTGTGATTTTTGTCTAAGTTGCTGTTCGATGGAATGAAGACGCTGTTCATATTCCTCGACCAAGGCTGAAATTTCTTCGACCGCCAACGAATGCGCACGCTCTTTAATATCCCGAATGGAAGACCACCCGACCAAAACCAAAACTGAGGTTGCACCTGCAATCAAATAAAAGAAATACGTAATCGTATCGGTTGCATAGGCGACCGCTCTATCGACCGAAGACAATTCTCTATCTACGATCTGTTGGATCAATTCCGCCTTCTGAGAAGCCATATCGGTGCGTAATTGTTTCAGTTCGTCCAAAACGTAACGCTCAAGAAAAGGGGTATAGAGGGGCTTTTCAAGCGCTTCAACTTGTTCACCGATTGTATCGGGCTCGACACCGTCATCAGCAATCGACACGGCGAACGGTAACATCAACACCGCAGCCCACATCCACATCAGAGTCCGAAACATTATGTTTTACCTTAGATTATAAGCCGACTACCCGGTCTATTTTTTTCCGGCACAAATGACACAATAGCGGGTATCCGGCACGGCTTTGAGCCTGCCGAACGGAATTTCGCAACCGCACACTTCACACACACCGGCTTCCTCGCTTTCCAACCATTCCAGATTAAGCTTCAGCCGCACCAGTTCCAATTCCGTATTCTCGACTATTTTCGATTCCACGGCTGAGTTGATAGTAATATCGAGACTGGCCGCCTCATCGTCTTCCTGTTGCTGTTTCCGGTCGGATACTTTCCCGCTATTTCCCAGCAGTTGCTCTAGCAAAACAATACGCGCACGAACCAACCGCTTTAGTTTCAAGCATTCCTGTTCATTCATGACTTTGCCGGAACTTCATTTACGGCAAAACGGCATGGGGTGGCTCCAAAAGTCCCTGACTACGAATTCTTCTGCTTTAGCAACCTTCATCCGATTAGAAACCCGCTCAACCTTCTACAGATTCCGCTTCCAGTTCATAAGCGCCATCCGCATTATGAACTTCCTTGCCGATTAATGGCGGATTAAAGACGCAGGCCATGGTCATTTCGCTGAAAGCGCGTAATATGTGTTCGTCATGATTATCCAGCACGTATAAAGTGCCCGGCTCAATCGGGTATTTTCTGCCGTCGGCCAAAGTTTCGACTTCGCCTTCTCCGGCTATGCAATAAACCGATTCGAGATGGTTTTGATAATGCATCCGAAAATCCGCATTACGGTAGATGGTCGTAATGTGAAACGAAAAGCCCATATTGTCATCTTTCAATAACAATCGGGTACTTTCCCAGTGACCTTCGGGAGAAACGATACGGCGACCGGTTTTTTCCGCGTCCTGTAGTGTTCTGACAATCATATTGGTCTTGTTCTAATCAACTCATTCGGTTATTGATGACGACAATCGGTTTAACCTGAAACTAACTGGCCATTTTCGATGCTTCAAAATAATCCTTTTGTTCCGGAATATAATCTTCTTTACCGCACACTTCTTTAATCGCTTGCTCGATAATATCGATACCCTTTTTCAAATTTTCATCGCTGATTATTAGAGGGCATAGCAGCTTGACGACATGGTCCTCGGCTCCGCTGGTTTCGATGATCAGCCCTTGCTTAAAGGCCTTACGGGTAATCTTTCCGGCCAGATCGCCGTTAACGCAATTGATTCCTTGAAACATGCCCCGTCCTCGGGTGGTAAAATTACCTTCTCCATATCGGTCGATAATTTGTTGCAACCGCCTTGAAACATATTCGCCTTTACGTTTGATTTCCTGAGAAAATCGATCGTTCGACCAATAATGATCAATTGCCGCCTTGGCCGTCACGAAAGCAAAGTTGTTACCACGGAATGTCCCGTTATGTTCGCCCGGCTTCCATTGATCCAGTTCCGGCTTGAACAGCACAACCGCAAAAGGCAATCCATAGCCTCCGAGCGATTTGGACATGGTTACAATATCCGGATAAATACCGGCTTCCTCGAAACTGAAATAGGTTCCTGTACGACCGCAGCCCGCCTGAATATCGTCGATTATCAACAACACCTGATGGTTTCTGCAGATTTCTTGTAATTTTTTAAGCCATTCGTAACTGGCGGCGTTAATACCGCCTTCTCCTTGAACGGTTTCGACAATAACGGCCGCCGGCTTGTCGATACCGCTGCTGGAGTCGGTCAAGACTTTATCTAAATAAGCCGTGGTATCGATCCCGTCCCCCAGATAGCCGTCATAAGGAATACGGCTGGTACCTATCAAACTGACGCCGGCGGCACCACGGTGGTGCGAATTCCCGGTGGCTGCCAAGGATCCTAGGCTAACGCCGTGAAAACCATTGGTAAACGCGATGATATTTTCTCGGCCGGTAACATTTCTTGCCAATTTTAGCGCGGCTTCAACGGCGTTGGTTCCAGTAGGACCGGTAAATTGAACGACATAATCGAGGCCACGCGGTTTCAAAATTTTTTCATTAAAGGTTTCCAAAAACTCACCCTTAGCTCTGGTATGCATATCCAAGCCATGGGTGACACCGTCATTGTGAATGTAATCGAGAAGCTTTTCTTTGAATAACGGGTTATTGTGCCCATAATTCAAAGTACCGGCACCGGCCAGAAAATCCAAATATTCATTCCCTTCCTCATCGTAAAGAAATTCGCCTTTGGCTTTGTTAAACACACGAGGGAAAGACCGTGCATAACTTTGCACTTCCGATTCTATTTCTTCAAAAATTTTCATAATATCTTTTTCCTAATTCTGGGAAACTGGGGCAACGTCAAGCGGCTCAAGCCGAATCTCACGTTATGGGACCTATTCTGACCAACATTTCGGTTTCATGCGCATTGACAAAATGCTGTTCCTTATCGAAGATCACCGAGGCATGCAATTCGGTACTAAGCTTGTTGACCAGTCCTTGAAACAAAGCCCACGACGCTTGGTTAGACTCCGTAATTGTCGTTTCGATGTAACTCACTTGACTGCATTCGGGACGCGCCAGAATATCGTTTACCATTCTGGTCGCCAGTCCTTGCCCCCGGACCAGTTCACTAACGGCAACCTGCCAAATAAATAATGTATCCGCACGATCAGGAACGAGATAAGCGGAAATAAACCCGACGATATCATCCTGCTGGACAGCCGTAACCGAAGTTCCGGCAAAATGAGTGCATTGCAACAAATTACAATATCTGGAATTTGGATCGAGGGGGGGGCAGCGCTCGACTAGGTCAAAAACTGATGCGCCATCTTCGGGGACAGGGCGTCTTAGTTCTATTGTTTCTCGACTTGAGTCCTGCTCAACCATAGTGGTTACAACTTAATTTTTTTACAATTCTAAACTTTTATTAAAGACACTAACAATAAAAATCCATAGTTTATGATAAAACTCTTATTGCTTGTCAATAAATTTACATTGTACACTAAATAATTTTATTGTCCAGAACGACCACTGGATAACACGGGAAGCTCAAAAACCGTCCACTATCTAACCTCCACCACATTGAAAAAACTTGGAGCTCGATTCAAGCTCCCTCCGGTAGGCTTTTTCGGCTGTTCGTATTGCTTTAACAAACAAAAATAATTGATCGGTTTGCTTTTAACCCGGTTTATAATTGACGTTTAGCTCACACAACAAGGGATAGACTTTTGGAACGTATCGAAGAGGTTCTCATTGCCCTGCGCCGCGTAATTAGGGCAACAGACCTCCATTCAAAATATCTTGCCAAAACAACGGGTCTAACTACACCGCAAATTTTGTTGCTGCAAACCATACATGCCAAGGGCCATGCAACCATCGGCGAACTGGCGAATGAAATCAGCCTCAGCCAGGCCACCGTCACCACCATTTTGGACAGACTGGAAAAACGCGGACTGGTTTATCGCGAGCGTTCTAAAGAAGACAAACGTAAGGTGCATGCCCACTTGTCTCAGGAAGCCATCGAAATACTCAAAAACGCACCTATTCCGTTACAGGATCACTTTACCCGTCAATTCGACCGGCTTCAGGAGTGGGAAAAAACCATGATCATCTCCGCTCTGCAAAGACTCGCCCAAATGATGGATGCACAGGACATAGACGCCTCTCCGGTGCTAGACATAGGCAAGCTGGACAGGCAAAGCACATTAACTGACAGCAGCGAAAGTTATTCCCCGAAAAACTGAGAAAACAACGTTACACCTCGAACCAAGTTAAACACCAACCAAAACTCAACAGTTACAACCAACGTGCCTATCAACAGTTTTTTGTTCAATCACGATCCTGCCTGGAGACAATATCGCCCCGGCATGCGCCGAAGCCTTCCTGACCGAGTTGCCTCATGGGTTTTCGAGCCCGGATCGTTAACCAAGCGTTTACGCAGTTATTACGGCGACAGCTTTACCGTAAAAATTCTCTATCACCAATGGAGACCGGCATTTTTGAGCGAATGCCGGCAACTGTATTTACCCAACCAACAGTACAATCTGGTGCGCGAAGTCTTATTGCACGCCGACGACACTCCCCTAATCCTAGCGCGCACGATTCTCCCGGCTAAAACCATCAAAATCGCCAAACGCAATCTTTCCCATTTGGGCACCAAACCTTTAGGCGAAGTCATCTTCTCTTATCCTGATCTCGAACGCCTGCACCTTGATCTTTGTATCGTAAAGCCTGAAAATTGGAATATGGAATTACGTTCGAAAGTTGATATTGCCCCATTGATCTGGGGGCGACGAACAGTTTACGCCATTCAAAAACAGCCATTGTTAGTCAGCGAATTTTTTCTGCCCGGCGCACTGGAAATCAACTAAGCGATCAAATCAATTACGCAACATTTTTCCCATCCCTTAACAAGTTACGTTAAAATGGATGACTTATTTCCTCGTCAGATATCGCTCATCATTGTTACTATGCTGAAGAAATTTTTGCCGTCATTAGCGTATGCTTTCATTTTGACCGCCTGCGCGACTAGTCCGACCGGCAGGTCTCAATTCATTTACATGCCCGACACCCAGCTCAACCAAATGGGTCTGCAGGCTTTCAATGACCTAAAAACTCAGAAACCGACCAGCAAAAACAGCCGTTACATTCAATTTGCCAACTGTGTTGCCGAAGCCCTGGTCCACGAAGTCGGCGGCGACTGGGAAGTGGTGGTTTTCGAGGACGATTCGCTGAACGCTTTCGCCCTTCCGGGCAATAAAATCGGCGTCCATACCGGCCTGATTAATCTGGTTGACAATCAAGACCAACTGGCAGCAGTTATCGGCCATGAAATTGGTCACGTCATGGCCCGCCACAGTAATGAACGCCTGTCGCACGAAACGGCCGTCGGTACCGGCATTTCATTGATTCAGGCAGTCAGCGCTCCGCAAACTGCTCTGGGACAAACCGCAATCGGTTTACTGGGTATCGGCGCCCAATATGGCATCATTTTGCCTTACAGCCGCACGCATGAAAGCGAAGCCGATATCATCGGTCTGGAATTGATGGCCAAAGCCGGTTTCGATCCTAGGGAAAGCATCGTTTTATGGCAAAAAATGAGCGCTGCCGGCAACGGCCGGGAACCGGCGGAATTTCTTTCCACTCACCCATCGCACAGCACCCGAATTGAAGACTTAAACGCTCACATATCTAAAGTGATGCCGTTTCGCCAACAAGCCTTGGCTATCGGTAAACAACCGCGTTGTAACAAATAATGAATCCGTATCTCGATCAGTTACACCCCTATCCGTTTGAAAAACTGAACCGGCTCAAACAGGACATTACCCCCCCGGCCGACAAGGATCATATTGCCTTATCTATCGGTGAGCCCAAGCATCCGACACCGCACTTTATCCAACAGGCGTTACTGAACCATTTGCACGGCCTCGGCAATTATCCGACCACCAAAGGATTGCCCGAACTGAGAGCCTGCATCGCAGAATGGCTCGGCGAGCGTTTCAATATTCCGGTTACCGCCATCGATCCTGATCGACAGGTTTTACCTGTCAACGGTACCCGTGAGGCATTGTTTTCATTTGCTCAATGCCTCATTAACCCGGCACATCGGCCTTTGATCGTCATGCCCAATCCGTTTTACCAGATTTATGAAGGCGCCGCATTGTTAGCGGGCGCGGAACCCTATTATTTAAACACTCTGGAAGAAAACAGCTATTTACCGGATTTCGAACGCGTAACGGATGAAGTTTGGCAACGCTGCCAATTGCTTTATATCTGTTCACCCGGAAATCCTACCGGCGCAGTGATTCCTCGAGAGACTCATTTCAAACTGCTTGAATTAGCTGAAAAACACGATTTCATCATCGCATCCGATGAATGCTATACGGAAATCTACGACGATGAAAACACCCCCCCACCCGGCCTGTTGCAAAGCGCCTATGAGGCGGGTAACAGGGCCTTCAAGCGTTGTATTGCATTTCAAAGTTTATCCAAACGCTCCAACGCCCCCGGATTGCGTTCGGGGTTTGTTGCTGGCGATGCAGAACTTTTAGAGCGCTATTTCCAATATCGCACTTACCACGGCTGCGCCATGTCTTTGCCGGTTCAATATGCCAGTATTGCAGCCTGGCGGGACGAATCGCATGTCAGGGAAAATCGCCGACAATACCGCGACAAATTCAACGCTTTCATCGAAATACTATCGCCGGTTTGTGAAATCGCTAAACCGCCGGCCAGCTTTTACGTTTGGCTGAAAACACCGATCGCCGATACCGATTTCGCCCGTGAGTTATTTGCCCGACAGAACGTCACCCTACTGCCGGGGAGTTTTCTCTCCCGTGACTGCGAACGAATCAATCCCGGCCGCAATCATGTTCGAATTGCGTTGGTTGCGCCCCTGGACGAATGCCTGGACGCAGCCAATCGCATTAAAGATCTTATTCACACTTTAAATTAAGAGAACGATGTCCCAATTAGAATCTATTATTAACGACGCTTTTGAAAACCGTGCCAACATCACTCCTACTAATGCTTCCCCGGAAATTCGCTCGGCTATCGAGGAAGCGATCAACAGCCTGGATAACGGCTCCGCTCGCGTCGCTGAAAAAATCAACGGCGAATGGGTGGTCAACCAGTGGCTGAAAAAAGCGGTTCTGCTGTCTTTCCGGGTTAACGAAAACCGCGTGATGGACGGCGGCGTCAATCGTTATTACGATAAAGTCGAAACCAAATTCGCCACCTACACACCGGACGATTTCGCTAAAGCCGGCGTACGCGTCGTACCTAACGCAAATGCCCGCCACGGTTCATACATCGCTCCGGGCGCCGTTTTAATGCCTTCCTATGTGAACATCGGCGCCTACGTCGACAGCGGCACCATGGTCGATACCTGGGTAACCGTGGGCTCTTGCGCACAAATCGGTAAAAACGTGCATCTTTCCGGCGGCGTCGGCATCGGCGGCGTGTTGGAACCTTTGCAGGCCGGTCCGACCATCATTGAAGACAACTGTTTTATCGGTGCGCGTTCCGAGATCGTCGAAGGCGTTGTCGTCGAAGAAGGTTCTGTCATTTCGATGGGTGTTTACATCGGTCAAAGCACTAAAATCTTCAACCGCGTGACCGGCGAAATCGTCTACGGCAGAGTCCCGGCAGGGTCGGTCGTAGTACCAGGCAGTCTTCCTTCCAAAGACGGTAGTCATAGCCTTTACTGTGCGGTCATTATCAAACAAGTCGATGAAAAAACCCGCAGCAAAACCGGTATTAACGAATTACTGCGCGACTAATAGCATGGGCGAGGAGTCGGAGTCGACGGGCTTCCTCGCCCAACCATTTAATCTCCAAAATTCCGTCTTCTGATACGCTCGCGCTTTCCTAACTATCAATAATATCTCATTCATGACAGAAAAAATTTCCAGCAACGCCATGATCTACGCGATTCTGGCCCTAAACAGTGAAATAGCCTTGCAGAAAGAATACCTGGACTCATCCGATGTTGCCCCCGACGAACGCGAAAACGAAGAGGAAATTCTGTCCGATCTGGAACAAGCGTTTATGGAGTTTGTCGCTGCTTATAAGGCTCGCTGTAGACAAGACAAAAGTCTCCCCGATGTCGATGAACTATTAACCAGCCATTTGTAATTATGAATACACTATATGGCATAAAAAACTGCGATACCGTCAAAAAAGCCCGTACTTGGTTGGATAAAAACAGTATCGAATACAGCTTTCACGATTTTAGAACAGACGGACTGGAAGAAGCATTATTGCAAAGATTCTGTAGCGTGCTGAATTGGGATACCCTTCTCAATCGCCGCAGCACAAGTTGGCGACAATTGAGCGAAGAACAAAAAGCCGACCTTGATGAACAGAAGGCGTTACAGCTGATGCTGGAAATTCCAACCTTAATCAAGCGGCCGATACTCGATACTGGAACTCAATTAATCGTTGGCTTCAAGGCGGAAACTTATCAACAGCAAATATGACCGAGACACTGAATTTATTAATAGACCTGATTCGCCGACAATCAGTGACCCCGGAAGATGCCGGTTGCCAGGATCTGATTATCGACCGTTTGGGCAAATTAGGTTTTAAAATCGAACGACTGGATTTCGCCGACACCAGAAATATCTGGCTCCGACGCGGCGAAGCCAAACCGTTGCTGACATTTCTCGGCCATACGGATGTGGTTCCGCCCGGCCCGTCGGAAGCGTGGCTATCGCCACCTTTCGAACCGACGCTTCGCGGTGGCAAACTCTATGGCCGCGGTGCCGCGGATATGAAAGGCGGTATCGCTGCATTTATCACCGCGCTGGAGCGGTTCATAGAACAACATCCCGACCATCTAGGCTCTATTGCAATTATGCTAACCAGCGATGAAGAGGGCATCGCCACCCATGGCGTCGTGAAAGTGGTCGAGGTATTGGAAGGTCGTAACGAGAAAATTGACTGGTGTCTGGTCGGCGAACCGTCCAGTGACAAAAAAATCGGCGACGTGATTCGTGTCGGCCGGCGCGGCTCCCTTTGCGCCAAGCTGACGGTTAAAGGCATTCAAGGCCATGTCGCTTATCCAGAAATCGCTGAGAATCCGATTCACAAGCTCGCGCCGGCACTAACAGAACTGACCGAAGAAGTCTGGGATCACGGTAACGAATTCTTTCCGCCAACGAGTTTGCAAGTATCCAATCTCAACAGCGGCACCGGTGCCGAAAACATCATCCCCGGCCATGTCGATGTACAGTTTAATTTACGCTTTTGTACCGAACTGGATGAGGAAACCATCAAACAACGCATCCATGCGATATTAGACAGGCACGGGTTAAATTACGATCTACGTTGGCGTTTGTCCGGCAATCCTTTTTTAACGAGCCGCGGCGAGCTAATCGAAGCGGCTCACGCAGCCATCAAACGCGTCACAGGCTACGAAACCACTGACGACACTGGAGGGGGCACCTCTGACGGTCGTTTTATCGCACCGACCGGAGCCCAAGTGATCGAATTAGGTCCGCTGAATGAGAGTATCCATAAAGTAAATGAACATATCGGCCTGGAAGATTTGGAAACCTTGAGCCGGATTTACGAAGGTATATTGATCGAATTGTTAGCCCGGTAAGGTAAAACCGCTATTTGCTAGGGAATCACGTTAAGCGGCGAGTTAAGAGGTATATTTTTCGGCGGCGAAGGCTTCTTTTTGGCCATATTAAAAGGTACCGTAACGGTATGGATTCAAGGCACGCCTTTTCGCGCCTAGCCGACAGAGCCTCTTAGCCACGCGGATTTCAGCAATCCAGGCGAAAATTAAACTGTCGATCCCATACCAAAATAGTCAACCGACAGTTTACAACGCTTTAATTTCGTTTCTAAAATGCCTTATCGTTTTAAGGTATTTAGGTATGACTTCCGACACCACGCGACAGCAAGTTTTGATCTGCGACGATTCGATCACCAACGTTCTGATCTTGAGTAAATTACTCGAAAGCACCGGAAATATCGCGACCAAAACCGAAACCGACCCCAGAAAAGTTCTGCGAAACCTGGAACAGGGCGACTTCGACTTACTGTTACTAGACATCGAAATGCCGCACTTAAACGGTTTTCAAGTCATGGAACAAGTGCGCAACATTTACGACCTGGATAGCCTTCCTATTATTATTCTCACCGGTAACTCTGATTCTGAGACCCGCAATAAAGCACTGGAGCAAGGTGCCAATGACTTTATCAACAAGCCTTTCGATCAAACCGAAGTTCAGTTAAGAGCACATAACCTACTAAAGGTCGGGCAGGCCTTCAAACTACAACGCAATCTCAACGAAGAACTGGAAAAGAAAGTCGAGCAGCGAACCCGCGACCTCGGAGACGCGACCGAGTTTCTAATTCACCGTTTGGCGCTGGCCGGAGAACTCCGTGATAATGAAACAGGTCAGCATGTCATCAGAGTCGGCAAATATTCACGCCTGTTCGCTGAAAAAATCGGTTTGCCGGCGGAACTGTGTTTTATGATCGAGCGGACAGCCCCGATGCATGATATCGGTAAAATCGGTATTCCTGATTCGATTCTGTTAAAAAACGGCGCATTGGATGAAGAAGAGCGCAAGATCATGAAAAGCCACACCGAATTAGGCACCAAGCTGTTGGGCGAGCACCCTTCCTTGTTAATTCAAATGGCCGCGAGCATAGCGGCAACACATCATGAAAAATGGAACGGCAGCGGTTATCCCAACCGGCTGAAAGGCGAATCGATCCCGATCGAAGGCAGAATCACCGCGATTAGCGATGTATTCGACGCCCTGACCACGAAACGACCGTATAAAGAAGCTTGGCCGTTTGAACAAGTAATCGGCTACATCAAAGAACAATCTGGAGTTGCATTTGACCCGGCTTTAGTGGATATTTTCACCCAAAATATCGACAGTTTTGTCGATATCAGCAAACGTTATGCGGACTAAACGCTGACATTGTCTTTACAAAAAAACTGCAAAAACCCCTTGCCGGAAAAACCCCATTTTTATGAAAAACAGGATCTAGGCTTTTCCCTTCAAGCAATTTTCTTAATACTGAACGCCTCAGCCGGTACCGGTCTGCCAAAACGAAAACCTTGAAAAGCCACGCAACCATTAGCCAGCAAGAAATCCACCTGAGCCTGCGTCTCGACTCCTTCCGCAATGACGTTTAATCCCAGATTTTTTGCCATATTGATAATCGTTTCGACAATGATTGCATCGTTCGGGTCGGTCGCAATGTCCCTGATGAAACTCTGATCGATCTTTAATTGACTGATCGGCAGTTTTTTCAAATAAGACAACGATGAATAACCCGTACCGAAATCATCGATGGAAACATCGATACCCATTTTTTTCAGAGCCTGCATTTTGTTGATAGTATCTTCGATATTGTCAATGACGACGCCTTCGGTCAGCTCGATCATCAAACGATTCCCGTTTATGCCGGCATCGTCCAATGCGAACTTCACCTGGTCAATAAAATCGGGCTGTCTGAATTGCCTTGAACTGACATTGATCGCGACGTGGTCAATGTCGGAGCCATTCCGTTCCCATTGCGTTATCTGCCGGCAGGCTTCATGCAGCACCCACTCTCCAATCGGCAAAATCAATTGCGTTTCTTCAGCAACCGGAATAAACACGGCCGGAGAAATCATTCCTTTTTGCGGGTGCAGCCAACGGATCAGTGCTTCGGCACTAATGACATTTCCATGCCGATCAACTTGAGGTTGATAATACAACTTAAACTCACTATTCGACAAAGCTTGGCGCATTTCCTTTTCCAGAATCAACCGTTGGTCGGCCAGCTCCTGCATCTTGGGTCGAAAAAAGCTAATACTGTTCCTTCCAGATTCCTTGGCCCGATACATGGCGGTATCGGCTTGTTGAATAACTACTTCAGGTTGATCGCTGGTATCCGGATAAATGGAAACGCCGACACTGGTGGAAAAATGATGTGGACTGCCTAACAACATAAAAGGCTGATTGATGGTTTCACGAATTTTTTCTGCCAATAGGGCGGCATGATCCGCAGCATGCTCAGGGTTATTCTCCTGCCCCGACACCAGCACAACGAATTCATCCCCTCCCATTCGACAAGCCGTGTCGTCTTCGCGCAACAATGTACTAATACGCTGTGATACCTGTATCAGCAACTCATCACCGATTTGATGGCCGAGCGAGTCATTCAGCCGTTTAAAATGATCCAAATCCAGATAAAACAATGCTCCAAAACGCTGATGTCTCTTCGCTACGGCAATTTCGTGCTTGAGCCTGTCCAAAAATAAACGCCTGTTGGGCAAACCGGTCAGCGGATCATAAAATGCGAGATCGTGGATTTCTTTCTCCGCCGCCTTCTTTTCGGTAATGTCCGAAAAAATTGCGACATAATGACTCTTTTCATCATGGTCGTTTTTAACGACCGTGATCATCAACCACTCCGGATAAATCTCTCCATTTTTACGCCGATTCCAAATCTCACCCTGCCAACGCCCTTCCTCTTCAAGGATGTTAAACATTTCCTTATAAAATTCCACATCATGATAACCGGAAGACAAGATTCTGGGATTTTGACCAATCGCTTCAGCTTCGCTGTAACCGGTGATTTTGGTGAAAGCCTGATTGACCCGCAAAATTGTCCCATTCAGATCGGTCACAGCAATCGCCTCATGCGACTGGAAAGTAGTCGCCGCAATCCGCAAATCGCTTTCGTTGTTTTTTCTTTCAATCGCTATTGCGCATAATTGCGCCATTCTCTGGATAAACTGAAGATGCTCTCGTTGGGCTGGCATCGGTTTTCGATAATAAATTCCGAAAGTACCCAGTACAGTATTTTTGGAAGAGATGATCGGTTGTGACCAACAGCTTCGGATATTTACCTGTTGCAACAAGACCTCGAAATGACGGCAATAAGGATGATTTATTGTATCTTCGATAATGACGGTTTCTTTCTTATATGCAGCAGTACCACACGCACCCATACCTTCTTTGGCAGGTGTGCCTTCAATTGCCTGCACAAACCGGGATGGCAAACTCGGCGAAGCGCCATTGTGTAAGCATTGTTTATTAGGGTCGAGCAGCAATATCGAGCACCACATATTCGGATATTGCTGTTCTACATTGCGGGCAACCAGGTGCAAAACATCGGACAGTGTGTCGCCATGCGCCAACTGTTCCAACACCTTATTACGGCTAATTTGCTCGATCTGTAATTTTTGTCTTTTAGCCATTTCATCATTCAAATGGCGATTGGTTTTTTCAAGGTCCCGAGTTTTAATTGCA
Source organism: Methylococcaceae bacterium (assembly GCA_050304855.1). GTDB lineage: Bacteria > Pseudomonadota > Gammaproteobacteria > Methylococcales > Methylomonadaceae > Methylomarinum. Next base: position 7,304 of record JBNLEI010000088.1, on the reverse strand, counting down.
ACCAGTTCCTCCACTCTAGCCGCTCGTCCGGTAAGCAGCATCAACCCCAAGCCGATCAAACTGGTAATAATCATTCCACCCAATAGTAACCACCAAATTGCCCAATTCTTTTGATCGGAATAAAAACCCGGTGCAGGACGGTAGACTACTTGCCAATTTCTTCCGCCCAATTCGACAGCATGGACTTCCTCCAATTTAATAAAATCGAGTTGATGACTATTGTCGTTGACCGCGGAACGAAAGAGAAGTTGATCATCGTCTCTGACAATGACCCGAAGCTCCACGTCTGACACCTGCCTCAGAACTTCGCCCAAAAGATCCTCGACATGGAACACGCAAGCGACAAATCCCCTGAAATATGTCCGTTTCAATGCCGGCGTTTCCAACGAAACCGCCCTCTGATATACCGGCGTATAAAGTACGATGCCGTATTTGCTGTCTTTGTCCTGTACCAGTTGAATGCCTTTAGTCGCTAATGTACGACCACTGTCAATCACCTTGGCAATCAAAGACCTTACCGAAGAGTTTGAAGCAATATCGAAGCCTTCGGCTCTTTCATTGTTTTTCTGAGGGACGACATAATAAATAGGAAAGTATTCGGGTCGGTATCCGGCTTCAATCATATCCCGATTGGAATCGGGTTCACGAATGACAAACTGCTCCTGTTCCTTAAGACGAGTTCTCTCGGCTTGGTAGACACGCGGTATCCATTCTAAAGCCTGAACGCTTCGATTCCGGGTCAAAAAATGTTCGGCAAAATTCTGAAACTCATCGTACTCGATTTGTTGAGAGCTTTCGAAAAATCCCTTCAAAATTCGACCCGTCTCAGAGTGGTACTCCAGTTGCTTTCGCAAAGCCCCATGCAGCCGCATTACCTGGAGATGAAACTCGCTGGAAATTCTTTCATGCTCCAAACGCTTACCGTATTCGAATACAGAAACGACCACAATCAATAAAGTAACCAGCGGGTAGACGATATATTTTCTTCTCGATTTCCAGAAATTATGGGATTTATTGAAAAATAATAAAATCAAAGGTGTAAAAATCACCACACCAATGGTATCTCCGATCCACCAGGTTCCCCAGCTAGCCAATAGATCTCCCGATACGATAATTCGTCTCAGATACAAAACGGCAATCCCTAACGAAGGAGAAACGATACAACTAATTGGCCCCGCCAACACAAAAAACCGTAGTATTTTTTTATCTTCGACCAGCGGATCGTGAACACCGACAAAACGTTTGATCAATGCGGCACCGAATAATCCTTGTAAACACGCGCCCAAGGCGGCGACCGAGCCAACTAGAACCGATACCAAAACCTTATCGAGATTGGAAATATCCAGAAAAGCGTAAACTTGGGCTGCCAACGCACCCAAAAAAATGCCTGGCAACAATTTAGGTCCGTACAACAAAAAACCTGCCAAGGCCACACCCGCCGCTGGCCAGACCGGACTGGCATTACTTGGTGGCATCGCCAGTATCGTGCCTAGATAGCCGCCTGCAAAGTAACCCCAGGCAAAAATCAAATTAAGCAGGAATTGAACGCGAATTGACATGAATTATAAAAAATCGAAAAGAAACCGGTGAAAAACGCAATATTGAAATTCGGCAAAGCCCACTATTTAATCAGCATTGCATCAATATCAAAATTATAATAGGCAATGACTTCGTCGATTTCCCGATTTCCTTACTTTTTTTCATGAGAATTGTGACAATGATTTAAAGACATAAGAGGTGTAATAGCCAATTTACGAATCACGTCTACATGGCCTTATTTGACACTTTCATTGAAAAAGGCGCTGAACCGATTTTGAAAAACGGACAGCCTATGGCCACCCTTTTGATTAACCGTGGCACCCAACATCCCGCCCCTGATACAACGCTACACACTAACACTAGCACAAATTAGAATCACCGCCAGCGCAACAAAGCATTAATTTTCCCATCCCGAAAGACAACTCTCTGATTTTTAAAGCTATTGTTTAGCCAATTGATAACATTGCTCCCGGCAACGTTTCAATACATTGACCACATTCCCGTCCAGTTTACCGTTATCAACCATCTGGTTAATGATCGACAGCACTTCCTTAATCGACAAACTGGAACGATAGGGTCGTTTTTGCACCAATGCTTGAAAGCAGTCCGCCACGCTGATGATGCGTGCTCCCAAATCGAGTTCGGACGATTTTTTTCTGAACGGATATCCTTCACCTGTGAGACTTTCATGATGGGACCCTGCCCAATCGGCAATTTTCGTTCCCGGAAATATGCTTTGCAGCAATTGATAGGTATCGAAACTGTGCCGAGCAATTCGAGCTCTTTCTACAGCCGTCAAAGGGCCTCTCTTTTCCAAAATTTGGTCCGGTACTCTTAATTTACCGATGTCATGCAATAATCCGGCTATTTCAATCTGATCTAATTCATCGCTTGAAAAATCGTATTGCTCGGCCAAAAAACGGGCCAATTTGGCAACCCGGTCCGAATGCTCCTCGGTAAAAGTACTTTTAGCGTCGATAATCCTGGAAAAAAGTTGGGTAATTTGACGAATTTGATCGAACTCCAACTTAACCAACGGAGAAATCGCCGAATAATGTCTGATAGACTGGTTTACATAGTAATTTTCCATCTTCAGCCAAAATGCTTCGGTTGCCGCCACTTCGTTGAAAACACTCAGCAGCTTGGGAGAAAACAATCGGCCTTTATATTGATTGATTTCCTCGATAATACGATCCTTTTGACAAAGAATATCGTTTTTTCCGTCGAAACCAACCCAAGAAACTTGCAAGAAATCAATCCGATCGGACAAAAACAACAGATTAGCGCAGAGTTTATCCTGTTCGTCCAATTCATTTATGCACTCAAGGTGTTGCCAATCGGTATGATGATAAAGTATCCATGAGGCATACTTGTCGAGAAAAGGGCAATCGCGCAAATAGTCAAATCCCCGTTTGCAATGAGCCGCCGATCCGCTCCACTCCAATTCCCGAACCAACTTAGTATGCTCGGTCGTCGTCGACACTCCACAATCGTGCAACATCCCAGCATACAGCATATCCAATTGCCGGCTTTCATCCCACCCCAACTGTTCCGCTGTCGCCGCCGCAATCAGGGCAACGCGCTTGCCGTGATAAATTTCATCAATCCCGACAAAATCCAGCGCGGAACTTAAAGAACAGACGATTTCGTGCAAAATCAATTGCATACTCACCCAAGCCTCGCTGTTTTCAACCGCAAGCGGTTATTTTCGACCTCGATGGAATACGCTTTCCCGAAGCCGCCGATGTAGCGTCCGGAAACTGGAAGTAATTGCAACAGATGGAAATCGTTCAATGTTCTCAGCATTTTGACTGTCTCTCCTTGCCTATTTTGCATGACATCCAGTTGACGCAGGAAATCGATATCTTCTCTGGCGATATCGCAGACAGAACAATTAAAAATCAATCTCTCGCGAGCAAACGGATCTAAAGCTTTGGCTTCATCTTGAATAAACATCACCGACGCTTGCAGCGTAGTCAGCATATTCCGGGTGTGCTGCGCCAGTTCACTGACGAAGACATAAAATCGAAAATCCTCCCTAACGAATGGCGCATAGCTGATTTCCGCCTGATTCTTTTCGGAATAGGTTGACAGCATCAAAGTCCGGTTGTTCTCAATTAAGTTGTTACAGGCCGTAAGCACCAATGCTAAATCTCTATTTTGATCTGCGGTCATGTCGACATCCCTATTTGCTAAACAATCGGCAGATGAATTCGATATACCGGGTTTGGAAAAGACGGAGCCAAGGAAACGGAACCCCATAACAAATCTTCTCAATCGGAAAGCGAATCATTGCGTTAACTCGCGGTAACGAAAACAGTTAACGATGTGATCATTCACCATCCCCACCGCCTGCATATAAGCATAACAAATAGTCGGTCCGACGAAGCTAAAGCCTTTTTGTTTCAGACTTTTACTCATCTGAATCGACTCTTGACTGGAAGCAGGCAGTTGCTCTACCCGCTGCCATTGATTTTGGATAGGACGACCTTCAACAAATTGCCACACATAATCGGCAAAACTGTCAAATTGCTGCCGCACCTCTAAAAACGCGCGAGCGTTGTTTATCGCCGACCGTAATTTGAGTTTATTTCGGATCAAAGAGGTATTTTGCAACAACCTCTGAACCTGGGCTTCATCGAAACGAGCAACGGTTTCAGCATCGAAATTAGCAAATGCCTTCCGATAGGCATCGCGCTTAGTCAATACGGTGCGCCAACTCAGGCCTGCCTGAGCACCTTCTAAAACCAGAAATTCAAACAGCAGCCGGTCGTCAAAAACCGGGACTCCCCACTCGTGATCATGGTATTTTTCCTCTATCGGCGAAGCTAACGCCCAGCTGCACTTGTGCATTACATTATTTCTGCATCATTTTTTTTAAGTCTGCAAACGGATTGAATGTCGCTTCGGGCGCTTTGTTTTCAGTCGAACCGCCGCCGTACCGAACCTGCTCTTCATAGCGTTGATGTTCATTGTCATGACAGTACAAACACAGCAGTTCCCAATTGCTGCCGTCGGACGGATTATTGTCGTGGTTGTGGTCTCTATGGTGAACCGTCAGTTCGCTCAGATTCTTATGCGTGAATTCCCTGGCACAACGCCCGCAAATCCAGGAATATAACTTAAGCGCTTGCTCGCGATAGCCTTTTTCCCTTTCTTCCTTATATCTGCGGGCATCCGCTATCAATCGATTTGCATTATTTTGACTCATCGCCCCCCCTTTTTTAAACCGTCAATAATATAAAAATTAGAATATGTCGACTAACCGCCCGTTGCATTCATATGGCGCAAAATAATCGGCTGCTCGTTTAGATTAAATTCATGACTCTCCGGTTTGATTCGCATAGCTTCGACGATCGTTTTTTTCAACATCGTGATATCGCCGGGATAGGCTCTGACAATCCTTTTCAGGTCCACCGAGTGCTCATTCCCTAAACATAGCAGTAAACGCCCTTCAGCCGTGAGTCGAACTCGGTTACAACTGCCGCAGAAATTGGCGCTATGTGGCGAAATAAATCCAACCCGGGTCTTACTGCCCTTAACTTTCGAGTAAACCGAAGGTCCTCCAGTGTCATCGATTAGCGGTAGCAATTCGAAATACTCTGCCAAGTCGCTTTTAATCTGCTCGCTGGAGTAATACATTTCGCCCCGATTGTGACTATTGACGATTCCCAGCGGCATTTCTTCGATGAAGCTAATGTCCAACTCACGATCGACAGCGAACCGCACTAAATCGACCACTTCCTCATGATTACGATTTTTCAGAATAACCGAGTTAATTTTGATCCGTTCGAAACCGACTTTGCGGGCCGCTTCAATACCCTTCAATACTTGCTCAAGATTTCCGGTGCGGGTAATGTCTTTAAATTTGACGTTATCCAGCGTATCCAAACTGATATTGATACGTTTGACACCGGCCAATTGAAGCTCAGCGGCCATTTGCGCCAGTTTAGACGCATTGGTGGTTATCACCAATTCTCCCAATCGCCCGATGTTCCCGATTTTTTGTAATAATTCCAGCACGCCTTTACGCACAAGCGGCTCGCCGCCTGTCACTCTGATTTTATTGACGCCCAGCTCAACAAAAGCTTTGCAGATAAAGTGGATTTCCTCCAGCGTCAAAATCTGCGCACGTGGGAGAAACGTCATATCCTCCGCCATGCAGTACTGGCATCTGAAATCGCAACGGTCGGTGACCGATACCCTCAAATACGTCACTCGGCGTCCGAAACGATCTATTAATTGGCTGATTTCACTCATAACTTCTGGTCCGGAATTATCCCGTTAATATTACCATATAACGACAAACATTCTCTCCGCCCGCTGCGGTACGGTAAAATAATACTTATGACTAACAATCTTGCTTATCGTTTCCTTATGAAATTGAAATTTGTCTTATTCGTATTATCCGTTTTATTGTCTTGTAACGAGTCCGCAGTTGCCAAAACCAAAATCAGATTGGGTGCATTGGCGTTCGGTACAGCAAACTGGGAACTGGCGGCGTTAAAAAACGAAGGCTTGTTGAATGATGCCGATTTCACCCTGGAAATCGTCAAGATGGCCAATCCGCAGGCCGCGAAAATCGCCTTACAATCCGATGCGGTCGATATAATCGTTTCCGACTGGATATGGGTTTCAAGAATACGCGGCAGCGGTGCCGATTATACGTTTTACCCTTATTCCAACACATCGGGCGCGCTAATGGTGCCAAGCGATAGCCCGATAAAATCGATTTTCGACCTTCCAGGTAAAAAGCTTGGCATAGCCGGCGGAGAATTGGACAAAAACTGGCTACTCCTCCAAGCATTGGGCCTACAGCACCGAATCGATTTAAACAACTCCGTCGATAAGGTTTTCGGAGCGCCACCTTTGCTCAATCAGCAATTGGAGCAACAACGTATCGATGCCGTCATCAATTATTGGCATTATGCCGCGCGGCTGGAAGCAAAGGGCTACCGCCAGCTTATGACCGGCCAGAGCATCCTGCAACAACTGGGTATTCCTCAGGAAATGCCCAGCTTAGGTTATGTTTTCAGATACAGTTGGGGAACCCAAAACAAAACAGCTATCAACAACTTTCTGGAGCGAACGAAACAGGCAAAACAGCAGTTATGCACCTCCAATACGGCCTGGGGCAAAATCGCATCATTGACTCAAACAGAAAATGAAGCCGAGCAAGCCAAGCTGCGCCAACGCTATTGCGAGGGTTTGATCCGGCAATGGGGAATAGAACAAAAAAACGCGGCGGAAAAAATTTATCAACTATTGCGTCAGCTAAGCGGCGATAAATTAACCGGGAAATCGACCGAACTCCAGCCCGGCACATTCTGGCAAATCGATTAATCCGATATGGCAACCCTGCTCGACCGAGTACAGGAAAAAGTTCCCGGCATCGCCTCGATGCTGGTGCTAGTTTTTGCCTGGCAGTTGCTGGCGACGTTCTTAAACGACCGAACCTTACCGGCGCCGCTCATCGTCGGAGAAGTTCTCTGGCGCGCAATTCACTCCGGAGAACTGCCTTTACATCTCGGCATCACCATGCTCAGACTCATTGTCAGTTTCAGTATTGCGATGATTCTCGGTTGCACGTTAGGGGTATTACTAGGTAAAAACCCAAGACTCGACGCTTTTTTCGACAATTGGCTGGTTATTTTTTTAAATATCCCCGCTCTGGTCACCATCATCTTATGTTACGTCTGGTTCGGACTGGTTGAATCGACAGCAATTTTGGCGGTGGTAATCAACAAAGTACCCAACGTTATCGT
>JBNLEI010000087.1:0-2104 GCA_050304855.1 Methylococcaceae bacterium | reverse complement strand
GTTTTTGACGCCCAGGTTTTCGGCGAACGTGTACACCTCGATCGTGCCGATCGCGTCGGTGACCGTGGTCTGTGTTGCCGAGTCGTAGTTTAAGGTAAATTTTTCTTGGGGAACGCCGTTATCGGTTTGGGCGTGTTCGCTCAGTATCGCACGGCCATCGCTCGCGAAGGCGAAGGTCGCGTAGCGGTCGCCGTTTTCGTCGCTGATGCCGGTTAGGGCGGATACGAACAACGCGTCTTCGTAATGATACTGTTTGAAGGTGGTATCCGGGTAGGTGACTTTTATGAGTGCCCCGAAACCATTGTATTCGTATTGGTAGGTTAGATTATCCGGCGTCGTTAACGTTTGCAGGCGCTGGTCGGCGTTATACGCAAACTGTAAGGTGTGGCCGAAAGGACCGGTGACACTTTGTAGCAAACCGCTCCCGTTGTAGCTAAACGTCGTTTGCCGAGCTACAGCATCGGTTTGACTGATCAAGTGGCCGTTGGCATCGAAGCGCTCGTGGTTTCCGTTATCGTGTTGCACGAGGTAATCAGTACCCTCTTGACTGAGCGTCAAGCGGCTGTCGGCATCACTTTGCCAGCTGCCGTTTACTAACGTGAAACGCTCCGTTCGCCCGTCGTTCTGATGCAAAACGATGCTGTCCGTTGAGACGTCCAAGCGCGTCGACCACTGATGTCGCCAACCGTAGCCCAAACCCTTGTCGACGCTGATCAAGCCGCTGTTGTAATGGCGAATAAAGGATAAGCCGGTTTCTCCTCCCACATAATCGGTTTCCTGCTGGTACTTATTTCCGGTAGAAGGATTACACGGATTGCCTACGGATTGTCCGCAAGAGGGTTCACCGAGTGTTTTTTCCGGAACAGGGGTATGGTACAGACATCTGCCATAGCGTGGATCGTAGACTTGATCCGAACCGCTACATTCGATGTATGACCAAGACGCAACCGAACCCCACTGGTCATCAGGATATAGCAGAGATAAACCAACCCAATAAAACCCTAAAGAAGTATTTGGATATGAATTGACACACCGATAATCGACCAATGAAGTGTTATTGTCTAGAAAGCATTGACCTACGACAGAACAGTCATTAGACACCTCTTCCAGAGAAAGATAAGGATCATAGCCATCATGGCTGGCCAGACTCATACAATCAACATAAGCGAGGCATTCAAATGAAAGGAGGAATAAAGCGATGAATGAAAGTTTCTTCATAAAATTAGACCGAAAGTTGAGGGGCCGAATTATCCGTTCCGGAGAAAATCCGCTGATGTAATCTAACCAACACAAAATAGAGATTTGAACAACGCGATAAAGACTGCGGGGGTTAGCATATTGGTTAAGTTGCGTGACAAAAACGCCCCAAAGCCTAACACATAAAATTAGGATACCAAACTAACTGAGTCATATTTTTTGGCTTGTTGTAAAAAGATCTTCAGTTAGTTTTCTTTTATATTCACGTCATGAAGGCCTGCTATCAAGCAATTGGATACGAACTTGAATGACCGCTATATCGATCACTTCGGCTGCAAACGGGCCTGGAGTTAATGTCTGCAAAGGGTCGATGATGGTCTTTCAGTGTAAGACCTGCTTGCGATTAAACTCGAAAAATGTCCGATCAAGTTTGAGTCAGTACAGATTAACTACTTAATCGAAATTAATTTGGGGACTCTAAAGCCTCCGTATTTGGCGAAAGCCACAGTTCGAAATGCCCCGATTTAATCCAACTTACATGTGCATACCGATCCGATAAATCTTTTAAATCTAACTTAGGAACGAGTTTTCGTAAGAATTCAAAAAGTTTCTCCGCCTCAGGTTTGTCCTTATCTTTAAAAAACCGCAACTGACTCGTTTGAGGCCCGAATTTTACTACTTGAACCGGTTTCCGCTCGATAAGCCACTCTGCCGAATCACTGTCCTCCACCATATCCAAGATTTGATTTGCTATGTCTATTTGGCTTCCGTTCCGTATATGGATCCATAACCGCATCGGTTCACTGGGTCTCTGTTCCGGTAACATTGACCTGTTATATACTTGCGTAGCATCTTGAATATTTTTATTGATTAACTCTTTCACGCCGGCTTCGGCGGCTGAGTTGAA
>JBNLEI010000086.1:0-25148 GCA_050304855.1 Methylococcaceae bacterium | reverse complement strand
TCTCCGAAGTTTGCGTTATCGTGGGATCGATAATATCAACACTATCTCCCTCTCCTACCCGACCGGCGATGACAATATCACCCGGCAACCGATAAAGTTTGGTTTCGGGAAGTATCGGTAAGGCCATATTGTCGTAATGGGCATATACCGGCATACGTACTGTCAATAAGTCCGGAACCACTTCCAATGGCGGCGTCTCCATCGCCGCGATTCTCAGTCTTTTGATGGACAAATTCTCCGAGCCCGTCAACTTAAGTGTCGCCGACGTACACCCCGCTATCGAAAGCGGCAATAACAAAAAAAGCAACGCAACTCTGACATCGTATCGGTTGGTCCTACTCTGTTGAAACGATGGTCCAAACCTATTTGTAATTCGTTTTAGCATTTCACCAATCCCCCTATTTGCCTGCCCGACGCTTCTTACTTCAATCGTCTTGGATGGGTTGGCATTTACTATAAAATTGGCGCAATACATAAGACAAACGATTTTTATTGGACTTTAATATTGAGAAAGTCGATACTAAAAAAATGGACATTGAACAAATCAGAACTTTCTTAAGCGTTACCGCCAACGGCAGTTTTCAGGAAGCAGCCAACAGACTGTATGTCACCCAATCGACGGTCAGCACGCGAATCCAGCGCTTGGAGTCTTATCTTCGAGTACCTTTGTTTGTGCGTAACCGTTCCGGTGCGCATCTGACGCAACAAGGACGGCGTTTCTTACGTCATGCCAAATCGCTGTTATTGACCTTGGAACAGGCACGTCACGATATCGGTCTACCCAATCGCTTTCAAGGCAGCGTGACGGTAGGTGCGCGAATCGCGCTATGGGAAGAAATGTTGCCGCGCTGGATAGGAGAAATTCGGGAAAATTCTCCAGATGTATCGATTCGCTGCGATATAGGCTTCGAAGAGGATTTGATGCGCCGCTTGATTGAAGGCACATTGGACATCGGTCTGATGTATACCCCGCAATACAATGCCGGCCTCAAGGTAGAACACCTGTTCGATGAAACACTGGTGTTACTGACGACAACACCGAATAGACCCTGGCCGAACGACGACTATGTTCATGTCGATTGGGGCCCGGCATTTTATGCCCAGCATCGTAACAGCTATCCCACCTTGGAACGTCCGGCACAAGTGGCCAATATCGGTTGGCTGGGCATCCAATTGATTCTGAACAACGGCGGCTCCTGCTATCTGCCGATTCGTATGGCCGAACCCTATATCAAAACGCAAAAATTGCATTTAGTAGAGGATAGCCCGCAATTCAAATTACCGGCATATATGGTGTTTCCGCAAGACAGCGATTGCACGGTCATTCAACAGGTACTGGATAAACTCCGGGCATTGGCCAAATTCGAACAAAAGAAACGTTACCGAGGCGTCCGATAAACCGTTGCCGGAGAATTTATAACTGATGAAACGCGCATCAATCCGGTCGTCGTGTCACTTTCCACTGAGGTTTTGGCGCTTGCCTCCAATCCGGCTATTTTACTGCCTTGAGGTAAATGACCCTACCTCATCCGAATCGAGCCTTGATTTAAAACGACTCTATTTCAACACAAATCTCACCTGAAACTCCGCGCCCGGCTGGCGATTCACCTGATCGACCGTCGCCCCCATCGATTCCGCCAATTGAGCCACCAGGGCCAAGCCGATACCCGTACCTGGCTGGGTGCGTGTCAGTTCATCACCCGCCCGGTAGAACAGCTTAAATATTTTTTTTCGCTGCTCTTTGTCGATTCCCGGCCCGTAGTCTCTGACGTAGAAAACAACTTCCTTGCCGCTATCGCCGATGCGATAACCGATATCGATCGTTTGACGGTCCGACTGCCGGGAAAATTTGATGGCGTTATCGACCAAATTTATCATGATCTGAAAAAAAGCATCTTCGTCGACGCCCAACTCGGCATCACCCGGTTCATCGGTCGGAGAGATCAGATTCAAGCGGTAATTCGCCGCTTCAAGCTGGGCGCTCACCTTGCCCTGAATCTGTGTTAACAGCTGGCCGGCGTTTACCGTTACTAAGCACTTTTGTTCCGGATGGTTATCCAACTTGGCTAATTGCAGAACATTACCGATCAATCGCGAAAGACGTTCGCTTTCAAAAAATATGTAGTCGTAATAACTTTTGACGCGCCCGGTATCTTCCACCCAACCGGCGCGCAGCATTTCCGAATACATGCGAATCGAAGTCAGCGGGGTTTTCAATTCATGGCTGACCGAAGAAATAAAATTTCGCTGCCGGCGAGTGAGTTCGATTTGGCCGGCTCCTAAACGGTAAAACAGGATAAATCCGACGGCGATAATCACAATCAACGCCATAACAACCATATCCAACACAGCTCTTCCGCTGGTCGTAGAAAACGGTCCTGAATTGACGATCAATTCCAAGTGTTGAAAAGGAGCAGTTAGCGTGCGCCGAAACAACAATACTTCGGGATCCGCTTCGATCATCTTGAACTGCCGCAGCACATTGCCCCGGTCGACGATTAGCACACTGCTAAGTTGCAGACCTTCATCGTGATCGAGTACCGGCTTCACCTGTTGACGGAAAAATTTATCGTCAACGATAAAACCCTGTACATAGCGTGCCTTACCGCTCCAAGCATTACGGTAAAAACAGAAATAACGCCCGTCCAGCGTAATCATCTGCAAGGGACTCACTTCGCTCTCGAAACTGAGGATGCTCACCGGCACCGGCGGTTCAAGCACATCCTGATCTTGAACGACGACCTTCCCTTTAGATTCGGCAACGCCGGTTTGTGCATCCGAACGATCCGACTCCGACCGCCCCCGATCATCGTCGACATTTAACGAGCGGTTACGATTGAATAAAGCTCCAGCGGTCGATTGGACAGGAATTTTTACGGTTTCCTTCCTGGCCTGCTGGCGGTATTCATCCTTGAACTTGCTTTTTTGGTCAGAATCCGTTGTCTTTTTTTCACGTTTTTGTTTCCACAACGAGGTTGTGATATTCAATTGTTGTAATTTTTCCTCGCTCAGCATCGGGGCTTTTTTTTCAGTTAAGGAAGGACTACTTTTTGAAGCATCAACGGTCACCGCTTTTATCTCGGTTTCGAAGGCTTGCTCTTGCTCCTGCTCCCGATCGCCAAAATAGGTATTGAACCGCTGTGTCGAAGGCCGCCTTAAATCGACGGAACCCTGATCGATTGCAGCGTTTTGTTGTTTGTCTGCTGCCAAGGACTCGGGGACATCTGCTTTACTCAGGGCTAGCAATCCTTGCAATTGATCTTTCAGTGCAAGCCGGCTCGCCAGCTCTTCGGCGCTCAGACCGGAGCGAGAGCCGCTGTCCAGATCGGGCAATGCCGGGATATGAAAGGAGCCGTCGGGATCGATTCTGAAATAACCGATCAAGCCGGGAATATCAGTTTTCGGAGGCCATTGGGCCAATGGTGACAAATTAACCGTCGTCGACTGCAATAGCGGATTTTCCATCACATTGAAGAAACTATACTCGGCAATCGGCCGTTCCTGTTCAGGCTGAAGTTTCTCCAGCAACTGTCTTTCAATCCGCTCGACCAACGCTTCTGCCTGATTGCGTTGCCGATACCAGGTTTCGTTTTCCAACTGCGAATAGACTTTGTCCAAAACAAAATACAGCGGCAACGACATCGCGACGACAAAAACCAGTAACCCGTAAAACAACCGTTTTTTGGCCTTGTCCGGATTAAAATAGTGACTGGATTTATTCGCTTTCATGATTAAGCAAACGATAACCTTCGCCCCGTACCGTCAATAACCATTGCGGCTGTTTAGGGTCAGACTCTATTTTGCGCCGCAACTTAGCAATATGAATATCCACCGTGCGGGTTTCGATGCTCTCCGCCTGCCGGTATCCCCATACTTTTTCCAACAATTCTTCCCGCGGTACCGGACGTTCGCCGTGTTGCTGAAGGTAGTGCAGGATATCAATTTCGCGGCGGGTAAATTGCAGCGGGTGGACACTATCGAGTTGTTGCAGATTTGCGGTATCGATACGGATTTGACCAACAGTCATCACCGGATTCTGCTCGACACGCTTCAACGTACGTTTCAGCACGCTCTCTACCCGCAAAACCAGTTCCCGGACGGAAAAAGGCTTGGAAACGTAATCGTCGGCACCCAATGTCAATCCGGTGATAATGTCTTCTTCAGTCGATTTGGCGGTCAACAGAATCACCGGTAGTTGCTGATCTCGTTCTCTAATCCTGTTGCATACCGTAAAACCATCGATCAACGGCAACATGACGTCAAGCAGGATCAAATCGAAATTCCCGCTCAACGCTTTTTCAAGTCCCGTTTTTCCGTCCATCGCCGAATCGACCCGATAGCCGTGAAACACAAAAACATCCTGCAGGCCCTGTAAAATGGCTTGCTCGTCTTCGACAATCAATAAATTCGGTTTATGCTCCATCGATCTCACCTGGCTCTATCGTATTCGCTTGTCTTGCATTGCAAATGAACATTCGTTTTTTGTAAAAGTGTAGCGTTTTTTAAAGACAATCGAATTTCAATGACCACTACAGTTTACCCGCCTGACGTATTCGAATGTAAAAATCAGGTAAAAACCATCCTACGATTTTTTACAATTTTGCCGCTACTCCCGTACTCTCCAACGGCATAAGCTGTCTCCGAAACATTGCAGCAACAGGAGAGCAACATGAAGACCTTGTACAAATCATTGACCGGCAACTTGTCGGCAAACCACATCGGACTTGCGGTATTCGGCTGTCTAACCCTGGCCACAGCAGTCGTGTTGGCGACGAATCGGCCCGGCGTACCGCGGACACCCTTATCAAACGATCAAGTCAAAATCGTCAGTCGTTTATCGCAAAGTAAACTGGTCCGTGGCGACGTCAACACCGTGTATCTCGATATCGATATCCGACCGCCTGTCGTTGCCAAACAAGCGGCAAAAAAGGCCAGCGATGTCATCGTCGTGCTCGACCGTAGCGGTTCCATGTCGGCCGACAACAAAATGCCTTACGCAAAAACCGCAATCGTCGAATTGTTGTCGCGGCTCAATGAAAACGACCGTTTTGCCCTGGTTTCTTTTGCCGACAAGGCCATCGTCCACTCCCCTCTGTCGGCAATCGACGGAGATCGGCGCGGCGAACTGCAGGCCATGGTTAACGCCATTCGTCCGGGAGGCGGCACCAATATGGGCGAAGGCTTGCTGAACGCCGTAAGGCTATTGGCCGAAACGACCGATAATCGTGCCACTAAAGTGCTATTGCTATCCGACGGTCAAGCCAATCAAGGCATCACCGATTCAGGCGGCTTGAGCCGAATTGTCGGGCAATTGACCGAAAAACGATCGGTATTGTCGTCGATTGGCATGGGACTGGACTTTAACGAAACGCTGATGAGCGTGCTAGCCGATTACGGCATGGGGCATTACGACTATCTTGAAAATCTCGCCGGCCTTGGAGAAATCTTTACCCGAAGCCTGGAATCGACGCGTAATATTTTCGCCGCAAGCAGCCATTTGACCTTAACCCTGAACGACAATGTCGAACTGATCGACGCAGCAGGCTATCCCGTCAGCAGAAACGGCCAAACGCTTGAGATCAGAACCGGGGAATTGCTCGGCAATGCCACGAAAAATTTCATACTGACCTTTCAGGTCAAACCGCAATACAGCGGAAACCTGGAGCTCGGTGAGCTGCAGCTGTCATACGACGTTGAGGGTAATAACCGGCAAAAACCGTTCTCCCCCGAACAATTGACGTTCGCCGTGGTGGAACCAGCGCACAGAGAGGAAGCGAGAGCATCGATCGACCGGGGGCTTTATCAACAAAGCTGGCTGAAAAACAACTTCGGCCTGATGCAGAAAAAGCTTAGCCATTGGGTGCGCGAAGGCAATAAGGACAAGGCCGAACAGTTGATCGCGGATTACCGCAAAGAATTGGCGAAAGCGGAACAGGAAGCCGCCGTGCCGCTAGCCTCCGACGAACTGGACGACAAGTTAAACAAAATAACGAGCGGCATTGCCAATGCCTTTAGCGGCAGCGTTGCGGACCAAGAGGTCAAACGCAAGCGCGCGGCCAAAAACATGCAATTTAACGGCATCAAGGAACAACGCATCGTTCAGCAATAGCCGACGTTAATCGACTTCTGCCCTGCGGCAGCTTCGCACTCGTCCGCCGCAGGGCTGCATAGACAGGAGTACAATCATGAGTATTTTGACAAGAATTTCACGTTTATTCAAAGCCGACATCCACGGCGTTCTCGATAACCTGGAACAACCGGAAATCATTCTGAAGCAAGCAATACGCGATATGCAAACCGAGATAGACAAAGGATTGTCCCTCATTTCGGCGTTGAAGCGTCAACAGGAACAACTGCAACGAAGGCGGCAGACGCTATCCCAACAAATCGAGGATTTGCAGCAGCAGTTACAATTTTGCCTAAGCGAGAATAACGAAGCGCTGGCCAAATCAGTCATCAGAAAGAAATTGCAAGCCGAATCGCTTTCAGCCGAAACAGCTCGGCAATTGCAAAATCTCGCTGAAGAAAGAAATCTGAAAACAACCGAAGTCGAAGAACGCCTGGAGAAACTCCAGAGCATTCGCGACAAACTGGCTTTGTTCAGCGAAACCAACGAATCCGAAGACGTTATCGAATCTACCGAGACGCCGTGCCCGGTAAGCAAGGACGATATCGAATTGGCCTATCTTTATGAAAAACAGCGCTATGCAGAAGCCCCCGCGAATGGAGAACAATCATGAAGTCGACAACTCTATTGCAACACATCGGTGTCGCGCTCTTATTAACCATCCTGACCGCAATCAATCGCGAAGTGTTCGATCTGTTTTTCAGCCCCCTAGTCGGCACCAGATTGAACCTTTCCTTCATTGTCCTAATTTATCTGGGCCTCTTGGCATGGCAAAACCGAATACCTGCCGGACGAGTCACATTAATGGCGATCAATGCGACGATTATCTTGCTATGCCTGATCTTGACGACGCGTTTAAGCATCTTGTTATGGCTTTATCCTTTGATAATCTGGATCAACCGCTCACTGTTGCGTTACCGCAGCCTAACGGCGGTTTTCGTCGACATGGGGCTTTGTCTGTTGGGCATCGGAGCTGCATTATGGACCTTGCACAACGGTCATGGCTGGGCTGCCGCAATCTGGTGCTTGTTTCTGACGCAGGCATTGCATGTCATGATTCCCGGACGAAAAATGACTAGTCGAGCTAAATCGTCTTCAACGAGTCAGGATAATTTCAACCGTGCTCTGCGCTCGGCGGAAAATGCATTGCGGGAGCTATCGAAACAATCCGTTTGAGCAAAACAAATGCCTTCCTTAGTGATTTCTCATCGTTATTTTGGCGGCAAGGAAGCCGTCAAAAGGAAGGCACTATCGTAATTTACCTTTATCAATCCTCGATCAACACCCACTTGGCACTAACAAATATCAATGCGATCAGTGCATAAGCCGCTGCCCATTCCCAGGCCGGCGTCAAGGACAATGCGGTATCGCCAGGTGTCCATCGATAGGAATGGATCAGGCCTCCGGCAGACAACGCCGCGGCCGAACCGCTCCACAACGCAGCCCTAATCAAATGGCGCTCGATAATCGCAACCGTCGTCGCGGACAGTATCATGGCCGTTAAAATAAACCCCTGTTCCAGAACAAAAGCGCCTTCTATCCAAACATCTGCCTGTTGGAAGCGTACCAGTAACGCCTCGGAAAATGCCGGCATGCGCTCGCTGCCATAGTCTGCCGCCCGTACCCCGCTTTTCGCCATAAAAGCGCCCCAGGCCGCGATGCCCGGCATCAAACCCATCACCACAGCCGGCGCATGATGCTTCGGAGTTTCCTGAAAAGCCTGAGCGGCTATCACGATACCGATCCACAGCACGATTGCCATGCCGGCATCGATCGGTACCGCCCAAACAATATAAGACAAGCTTCCCGACAAACAAATCAAGGTAATAAAAACCCCGTTCAAAACCGAATAGCCGGCGCGCGCTCCCATCGCCTTCCATCCTGGATGGCCGATATAGATCGTGGTCGGAAAACACGAGCCGAATAAAGCAGCGGCCAGCGTGCCGAGACCATTCACCGCCAGCGAGGAGCGTATCGGGTAACGATCGCCCGCAGCTTCTGCAGATTCGATGTTCTGCAACGAACCGATGACGTTAAACAATCCCATCGGAAGTATCACGGAGAGATAAGTCAAACTGTAGTCCGACATCAACATATCGATCAACTCGCCCAGAACCGGTACCGGCAAATACACGCCTAACTCATTGTCCGGGAATGAACCTACGGGGGCCAATCCGGTCACCCACGACAACAAAACACCCAACGCGACTGCGACCAATCCGCCCGGAATGTTGCCGCGAAAACGCAAACGACCGAAATAGACCAGTAAAATCACCGCCAAAGTCACGAGACCGACAACCGGATGGGCGTAGGTTCGGAACAGAAATCCCAAGGAAATAAAAGTCAGAGCAATACCCGACAGCGTCGACAACAAAGCGGCCCTAGGCGTCGCCCTGCGCAATTTATCGACCACGAAGGCTCCGCCGACTTCGATCAATCCTGAGCCGAAACACGCCAGCAAGCCCGCCCGCCATGCAAATTGCTCGGAATTGTCTATTCCGTTAGCCTCGGCAATGAGTTTGGCTGGCAACATCACCAAAAAAATATAAGCGAACAAGGAAACGGTATTGATCCCGTAAGGCAAAGCGCAGATATCGTCCCGCCCGGTTTCGGCAGCCAATCGTCTAGCCTGCCAAGCATAGAACAGATTGCCGATCAGTAGTGAAACGGCGGCTCCGGGCAGAATGTGCTGATAAATCAACATTTCCGAGAATCCCAAAACGTGGCGGCACAACCCTACAATCACCAGCAGTTGCACCAAATTATCCAAAGCCAAACCAAAAAAACCGTCAACGTCGGCGCGTACGAACCATTTCATGAGATATTCCGGAATCAATGAACAACGATCCGGTTTATTTTACGCGAAAATGGCCTAGCACCGTCGTTCCTGCCGATAATCGGGTTAAATCGTTGCCGTCGCATCCGACCGGGAGTACACTGGCGGTACCGATCAATCAGAAAGTGGATAGCGCGTTATGTTGATGTTACGGAATATCCGACTGGTTTTACTGCTTTTGCTGTCGGTTGCCGGATATGCTTACAGTGAGGAAATCGACAAGCCGGCATTGCAACCAGAAGTCATCGTCCAGCTTGAAATCGGCGATGTCATCGGTCCTGCCACCAGCGATTACATCGAACGCAACCTGCAAAAGGCAATTGACAGTCGAGCCATTGCCGTTCTAATTCAAATGGACACCCCCGGAGGACTGGATGTTTCGATGCGAAAAATTATCAAGCAGATTATCGCCTCCCCGATACCCGTTATGACTTATGTGGCGCCGGGCGGAGCACGAGCGGCCAGCGCCGGCACCTATATCCTCTACGCCAGCCATATCGCGGCCATGGCACCGGCTACTAACCTGGGGGCGGCAACACCGGTACAAATCGGCGGCTTTGGCGATTTCGGCGAAGACAAAAAAGAAGAGAAAGATAAACAAAAAGACAAAACGTTATCCGACCCGATGTCACATAAGATGGTCAATGACGCGGCCGCTTATATCCGTAGTTTGGCAAAAATGTATGGCAGAAATGAGGAATGGGCCGAAAAAGCCGTGCGCGAAGCTGCGAGCCTTTCAGCCGAAGAAGCGCTTAAACTTAACGTTATCGACATCATTGCCGCCGATACCGACGATTTACTGAAACAAATACAAGGTCGAAAAATCAAAGTGGCCGGACAGATCATCGAGTTCCATAGCGATCAGGTCGAAATTCAACATATCCCACCCGACTGGCGTAGCGAGTTTCTGGCTGTTATTACCAATCCCAGCATTGCATATATTCTATTGATGGTCGGCATCTACGGCCTGGTGTTCGAGTTTTCCAATCCGGGCAGTATCGTGCCCGGAACGATCGGCGGCATTTGCTTATTGCTCGCCATGTACGCCCTGCAATTATTGCCCATCAATTACGCAGGCATGGCGCTGATACTGCTTGGAATCGCGCTGATGATCGCCGAAGCGTTCGTTCCCAGCATCGGTATTCTCGGCTTGGGCGGAGTGGTGGCATTCGTCATCGGTTCGATTATTTTAATGGACACGGACGTCCCCGGATTCGGCATTGACCTTGGCCTGATCGCCGGTTTTGCATTGAGTAGCGCCGCCTTTTTCATGATCGCGATCGGTCTCTTGATCAAATCCCGGCAAAGTCCGGTGGTCAGCGGTAAAGAAGAGATGATTGGTGCTATCGGTGTGACACTGGAGGATTTCAACGAAACCGGGATGGTTCGCATCCACAGCGAGAATTGGTTGGCGACCAGCCCAATCCCGCTGCGGAAAAACGAAAAAGTCGAAGTAACGGCCATCCACGGCCTGTTACTAACGGTTAACCCCATCAAAACAGTGGAGAACAAGTGATGTTGGCAAATTTCGGTTATATTTTCATCAGCGCTTTGCTGGTCATATTAATCAGCTCGTTCCGAATTCTTAGAGAGTACGAACGCGGCGTCATTTTTCTACTCGGCCGATTTTACAAGGTCAAAGGACCGGGATTCATCATCGTCATCCCGTTAATCCAGCAAATGGAACGGGTCGATTTACGAACCATCGTCATGGACGTACCGACACAAGACGTCATTTCCCGGGATAACGTTTCGGTGAAAGTCAATGCCGTGGTTTATTTTCGGGTGATAGAGCCGGACAAGGCGATCATCCAGGTGGAGAATTTTTACGACGCCACCAGCCAATTAGCGCAAACCACGCTGCGTTCGGTATTAGGCCAGCATGAGCTCGATGAAATGCTGGCGGAGCGCGACCGTCTCAATATCGATATACAAACTAATCTGGATCAGCAAACCGACGCTTGGGGCATCAAAGTGTCAAATGTCGAAATCAAACACGTCGATCTTGACGAGAGCATGATCCGTGCGATCGCCAAACAGGCGGAAGCCGAACGTACCCGCCGGGCCAAAGTCATCCATGCCGAAGGCGAAATGCAAGCCTCCGAAAAGTTGCTGGAAGCGGCGAAAATGTTGTCCGTACAGCCGGAAGCGATACAGCTCAGATATTTACAAACACTGACCGAAATCGCCGGCGACAAGTCGTCCACCATCGTGTTCCCGCTCGATATTATCAGGAGTCTGAAACCCTGAGTTTTAACGGTGGCGCTGATAAGTCCCGATCAATTCCGCCTGTTCGATGACATGCCCGTGCATAGCGCGCTCCAAACCGGCTTTATCGGGATGATTCAGATCGGGTAATATGATATCCAGTGCGTAAAGTTTGTGGAAATAGCGATGTCGCCCGATAGGCGGGCACGGCCCTCCGTATCCGGTTCGACCCCAGTCGTTTTTGCCTTGCAGCGTCCCGCCGGGCAGCTCGTCAGCGCGGATATTCTCAGACAAAGCGGTCACACTCGGCGGAAGGTTATAAAGCAACCAATGCACCCAAGTCATTTTCGGTGCTGCAGGGTCGGGCGCATCCGGATCATCGACAATCAGCACCAGACTTTGGGTACCGCTTGGGATATCCGACCAGCTTAAGGCCGGCGAAACATCTTCCCCGTCGCAACTGAAACGTCGCGGCATGTCTTGTTGATGGGCGAAACTTGGAGAGTTTAATGTAAGAGTCATATCGGCTCCTCCTTCGGCGGATTGAACCAGCACGTTATATATTGAAAAATAAATAGTCAATAGCAAAACGGTAAGGCTTCTTGAATTCAGTCTATTCATACCGGACCTCGTCGAATTAAGCAAAATCGGCAACCAGAATTGATCAAAAAAATCGAAGCATTTTTTCGACACGCAACGATCTATCATCAATGGACCATCTAGACAGATCGAAAGTAACGATGACTCACTTTGAACTGTCAAAATAGTCATTATTAGACAATCGAAAATTTGTTTTCGTAGAAGTTTTTTCACCACAAAATCCGACCAACACCCGGTTGTTTTTGGTACTTGTGATGCAAAAATATATAATATATCCCTAAGTTAAATAGGTTTTTTAAAACCGCATATTAACTCAATTCATTTCGTGTTATGTCTTTTTTATTGGAGTAAAACTATTGGAAGTATCGGTAGTGGTTCCTGTTTTTAATGAAGCCGACAACATAGCCCCCCTTCTTTCGGAAATTGTCGACGCAATGTGTCATGCTCAAGGTTATGAAATCATCTTTGTCGACGACGGCAGTTGCGATGAAACAACGCAAATTCTGAAAAAAGCGGCTCAACGTATACCTTGCTTACGAATATTACACCATCGACAAAGCTGCGGACAAAGCACCGCGATCTGTAGCGGCGTGCGAGCGGCGAAATATGACGTTATCGCAACCCTTGATGGAGACGGTCAGAACGACCCTGCCGACATTCCTCGTTTGTGGGAATTTTTTCAGCAACAACGCGCAATCAACCTTTCATTATGGATGATCACAGGTTGGCGCTATCAACGCAACGACAGTCGCTGGCGCCGTTTATGCTCGAGAGTAGCCAATAGCGTGCGTGCGACGCTGCTGAAAGACAATACTCCTGATACCGGCTGCGGTTTGAAAATTTTCTTGCGCGATAAGTTTTTATCGCTACCTTACTTCGACCACATGCATCGTTTTCTACCGGCTTTGATTTTGCGGGCCGGCGGTCAAGTCATGTCGGTTCGAGTCAATCACAGAAGGAGAATCAACGGCTCGTCGAAATATGGCACATTGGACCGTTTGTTAGCCGGAATGGTGGATTTGCTGGGTGTGATGTGGCTGAATAAAAGAGCAAGACTTCCCGAGCTTGAGGAATTAAACAATGACTGACGAAATGCTCTGGATTTCAGTGGGTTTTCTAGGCCAGGGACTGTTCTCGGCGCGTTTTCTCGTGCAATGGCTACAAAGCGAGCGGGTAAAACGCAGCATTATTCCCAATGCCTTTTGGTATTTCAGCATCGCCGGGGGACTAACGCTGCTGGTTTACGCTATCCATCGCATGGATCCGGTGTTTATTGTCGGGCAAGCAAGCGGTCTGTTGATATATTCGCGCAACCTTTATTTAATCAGGCTCGAAAAAAAACGCCTGGGATTGGAATAATCATCGGCAAAATTCCGCGGCCTAGGTGTTCATTAAACGGTGACCCAGACTTGAAAATAACGCGTCCTGCCCTGCAAAAAGCGTTTAAAATCACTGTCTAAAACCGCCTTGGCCGCCTCGCCTAAATTGATTTTTCGGAATCCCCCGATATAGCGACCTTTGACGATATAGCCGTTTAACTTTGGTATCGCAATCTCTTCTTCCGGCAGTACGACCGCGCTATACTTTTTAGGGTCAAAACCCGTTTCCCAATCATCCCTGGATATCACAACGCTTTCGCCTTTTAATGACAAACGGAGACGGCTAGCCGAAGAGGGAGTGCCCAGATAAAACACCGGTTTGGTTTGAATATTGGGAAGTTGTCGTAAAATTCTGGCCGCCTCAGCACCTGAATCCGGCAACACCGGATACAGCGCCGTAAACATCAACGGCCAAAGCAGAAATTGTCCGATCGCCAGCAGATAGCCCTGGCGCCAACTCGACCGGAACAAAGTATTCAACCATAAGCCGCAAGCGGCAACCGCCGAAAATAGCAAAACAACAGCAACGGCGACGTTCTTCAATTCCAACTGCCAAAGCAAACTGCCTAGCAATATTCCCACTATCGATAATAAAACCAACAAAACGTTGGCCAAAACACCGAAGCAACGCCCTAACTTGACGCTATCGAGACGGCATAAATAGTCAACGCTTAAAATAGCTAGTAACGGGCTCAGCGGTAATAAATAACGGGTGGTGTTACGATAGCCGAAACTAAAAACAACAATGCAAAGCGCCAGCCACGCCAAAACAAATCCACGTAGATAAGGATTAGCGTCACTATCGGCTTTCGCTTCTCCGCTCCTGGCGCAGAAGAAAGCAAGAATCCAAGGCAAAAAACCCAATCCGATGAAATATAGGATGTAAAACAACCATCGTTTCGGAATTTGCATCAGCGACATTTCCAGTTTTTCGCGAATCTGATCCTCGACAAATACCGACAATGCGTCAGGATAGCGGATATTAATCCAAAAAAACCAAGCGCTACCGACAGTCGCTATAATCAATAGTCCGAACACGTGCCACTGAGTTCGTCGCAACCATCGTTCCGGTGCACGAATCAATGCGTAAATCCAAGCATAAGCGAGAAACGCCAACGCCAGCATTCCTTTGCTATGCAGGGCCAACAACACTCCACCATATAACATGGTATACGCCAATCGTTTAGTAGAACAGTCAAGCAAGAGTATCTTGAAGCAACCGTAAGCCGCTAACAACAATCCAAAACACAATAAAACATCAGGCAAACTACGCTGGGACGCGAGAATAAAGGGCGTTTGACAGAGTAAAATAGCTGCCGACAATGACGCTTTGGTTCTATCACCGAAAATAAACCATGCAAAATGCCAAGTCAGCCAGAGAACGCAACAACCCGCCAATAGAAAGGGCAACCGGGCCGCCAGTTCGCTGACTCCAAGCCATGCGAAACAGAAACTCGTCAACCAATAAGACAGAATCGGTTTTTTAAATCGGAACTCACCCTCGGCGGTTCTCGGTACCCAGTAATCTCCACTATCGAGCATTTGCAAGGCGCCGTCGACATAATGTCGTTCATCGGGAAAGTGCAACAGAAAAACGGAGGCGTATGGCAACAATCCGAAAAAAAACAAAATCATCCACGGCCAGCCGGCTCGTCCGAAAAGCCCGAAGAATTTGTTGAACGACCTCGTCACTACGATAATGCCTAAATTATGCGTTTCTAAACTGATTGATGATTATGCTCGGAAACGTGCATCCCGTTAATATCTTCTTGCCCGAAGAGCAACGTCACCCGCGTTCCCTGGCCATGGACGCTGTCGATCGCCAAGCGCCACTGATAGTAGTCGCAAATACGTTGCACCAGCGATAATCCCAAGCCCTGTCCTTTGCTGTTTTGGTCTTTATAGCCGCGTTTTAGAACATGCTGCAAATGACTGGCCGAAATTCCCTTGCCGGTATCGGCGATAATCAACCGATTGTGATCAAGATCGATCGTTATCGAACCTTCGGAAGTGTTGCTAAAGGCGTTCTTGATGATGTTGCACAGTACGATTGATAACATCGCCTCCGGCACCTTGATTAAGGGTTTAGCCTTATAATGTTTGATCACCTTTACTGAGAACGGCCTCAATGGATCATAATCCTCCAGCAACTGTTCCAACAGTTTTACCAAATCGACCGAATCGATTAGGAGCGTCGATTTTTCCGGTTCGCGAGACAAAATCAGTAACACCTGCAACCGATTTTGCATCTCGTTGACCGCGCGCTCTATCCGTACTAATCTCGGTTTGATTTCAGCAGGTAGATTCCTTTGTAACAACAACGCTTCCGTCGCAGTCTTAATGATCGTCAACGGCGTTCTCAACTCGTGACTGGCGTTGGCGGTAAACTCCCTTTCACGCTCGATCAAGTTACGGATTCGATTGATATAAATATCGAATTCGGAAGCCAGAAATCCGACTTCATCTTTGGCATAACCGTTCACTTCGATCGCTTTCGATTCCCCCAAGTCGAGCTGCCGGACCTCCTCGGCAAGCGTCATCACCGGTTTTAGTACGCGCTTGGAAAACCACAAACCGTATGCGGTAGCAGCCCAAACGATCACCAACGCACCGGCAGCCATAAACACCAGCAAACTGATCTCGAGCGCTTCGGAATCCTGATCGTTATAGAGAATATAGTAACGAGCGTTATGTTTTTCAGCGATTCCGACATCGTGCATGACGCCAGCTATCTCGATATCGTAAGTACCAGGAACATAGGAAGATAAGAAATCCAATGCCGAATTCGGATGGTCGGCATCGACCCGGTATACTCGCCAATGTTTGGCATGATGCTCGGAAAAAGACGCATCATGTTTGCTGGTTTCAATAAAATGATCCAGCTCTTCCAACAAAAAGTTTTCCATGAACTGTCTTTCCAACAAATCGAAGGAAACAATGAAGAAAACAATCACGATGGCGCTGATCAGTAACCCTAGCAGCGGATAAGTTAAAAAAATCCGATAACGGATATTAAGGCGATAAGGCATGTTCGGACTGAATTTTGTAACCGATCCCTCGAACCGTATGCAATAACGGTTCTGCAAACGGTTTGTCGATAGCATTGCGCAAATTATGAATGTGGACTTTCAACACGTCGCCGTCCGGCGGATTATCGTCCCAGATTTTTTGGATGATTTCATTCCTATTCACAACTTTCGGGGAACGCAGCATTAACAATTCAAGAATCTGGAACTCAATACCAGTCAGTTCAATCTCTTTACTGTTGCGCCGGACTAACCGCGTGTCGCTGTTTAATTCCAGGTCACCGCAACGCAAAATCGCATTTTGCCGGCGCCCTTGCCCTCTCCTTGCCAGGGCTTGGACTCGCATTTGCAACTCTTTCAAAGCAAACGGCTTAACCAGATAATCGTCGGCGCCATGTTCAAAACCCGACACCCGGTCGTGAAGTGTGTCTCTGGCTGTCAACATCAAAACCGGCAGCCATTTCCCCGCATCGGTACGTAAACGTTTGCATAACTCCAGACCGTCCATTCCTGGCAAACCCAGATCGAGTATCAATACATCGTAATCATTAACAACTGCCAGATGCAGACCGGTGACGCCATCGGCCGCCCTATCGATCACATGGCCCTGACCTTCGAAAAAGTCTGCCAGTTCCAAGGCGAGGTCGTAATTATCTTCAATAATCAATAAGCGAAGCATAAAAGACTGTTTCAATCGTCATCAGCGTCTACTTTATAACCATTCCACATCGACCTGACCAGATTTTCGCCATGAATAAAACTTTCCATCAGGACACCGACAATATGGAAAACAATCAAAACCACCGTGAAATTGGCGAAAAATTCATGTGCCTCCTCCCACAGTTTTTCATGTTCGCCTCCGATGAATCCAGCCAATGGTCCTGCGCCCTGATCCGCCGCATAAACGGCCAACCCGCTTAACGTCGTCAGTAACAGAAAGGCCAATAACAAAACAATCATCCAGGCACCGGCGGGATTATGACCAAGATAGCGTTTGGCTTTCAAACCGGCAACCTCTTTGAGATAACTGATTGCTGCAGAAGGGAGACACAAAAAACTGGCAAACCGTGCATAGCGGTTACCGAAGAATCCCCAAACAAAACGAAACAACAATAAACAGCCTATCGAATAACCGGACCAGACATGAACCGTCAACCAATCTTCTTCGGTGACATAGGCAACGATAAACGCCGTCACCAAAAGCCAGTGAAAAATTCGTAGTGGCAGATCCCAAACTAATATTCTATCATTCATGCTATTTTATCTAAGCTTGATTTTGATGGTCCCAGGAAGCGAGATCTTCGATCGGTTCCAAATGCGTATCGATGTCGATCATGTCGAAACAAGCGCTGATTTTGCCTTCGATCTCCTCCAACAAGTCGTGGCCTTGTTGGACGGTCCAGTCGCCCGGAACCAGTATATGTACGGACATGAAATAACGATTGCCGGCATAGCGCGTGCGAAGCGCATGATAATCAATTCCCTGCCATTGGGCATACTCGTCCAAAATCGACTCGATTTTTTCCAGTTCGCCGGATTCCAACGCCACATCCATCAAACCGGCAAAAGTACGCCGCATCAGGCCGACGCCCGCCCAGATGATATTGACCGCCACCAGCATCGCGATAATCGGGTCCAAAATCTCCCATCCGCTGTACCCCAGCCACTCCAAACCGGCGATGGTCCCGATGCCAGCTATAACGCCGGCGGTAGTCCAGACATCGGTCATCAGGTGCCGACCGTCCGCTTCCAACGTAATCGACTGACGCATGCGGCCGACTCTGATCAGAACTCTAGCCACCAGCAAGTTTACCAGCGATGCGGCAAACGACACTGCCAATCCAATATCGATTTGACGAATAAGCTGAGGATGCTGCAATCTTTCCCAGGCCGTCAAAAGGATGCTGAAAGCCGCCAACAGAATCATCACACCTTCTGCACCACTGGAAAAATATTCGACTTTTTCGTGGCCGTACGCATGCTTTTCATCCGGTGGTTTAACCGCCATAGTCAATGCCAACAAGGCTACCACAGCGGCAACCAAATTGATCAATGACTCCAGGGCGTCGGACAACAAGCTGACCGAATCGGTCAACCAATAGGCATAAGTTTTCAAGCCCATTGTCGCTATAGCCGCCGCGATCGACAGCCAAGCGTAGCGGGTCAGTGATTGTTTTTGCTGATTCAAAGATTCGGGGTTATTGGTAGCGATTCAACCGATGAGTCCAAATATAATCGGCTGCCTGATAAAAAGCCATATTTTCTTGTACTAATTCCGCCTCAGTTTCCGGTGCCAGTAATTTTGCGGTTTGCAGTGGCTTATCGACTACGAAAAGCTCTTGCTGAGGCGATAAATAAACCAGTTTATCTTGCTTGTACAACCCCAGTTTCTGATAATTGCCGATCAACGCTCTTCCCTCTTCGACCGGCATCCGTAAAACATCGAGACCGAAAAACTGGCTGTCGTAATCGAAATTCAACAATCCCAATAAAGTCGGCGCCACATCCATCTGACTGGACAATGTTGCCACTTTACCCGCTTGAATATGCTTCGGCGCATAAATAAACAACGGAATATGGTATTTATCCACCGGTAGTTCGGCTTTTCTAGCGCTACCGGCACAATGGTCCGCGACCACAATAAATACAGTATCGTCAAACCAGGGTTTGGCTTTCGCCGCCGCCATGAATTCTCTCAGCGCATAGTCGGTATACTTGACGCCGCCGGAGCGCCCGCTTCCAGAAGGAATATCAATACGCCCTTCCGGATAAGTATAAGGCCGGTGATTACTGGTCGTCATGATTTGAAATAAAAATGGCTTCTGCTCAGCATAATCCCGATCGGCTTCTTTCAATGCGCGCATCAACAAATCGTCGTCGGCGACACCCCAGGCATTTTCGAAGTGGACTTCGTCGGCCGACAAATCGGTTTGATCGACAATACGGTAACCGTTACCGGAGAAAAAAGCATTCATGTTGTCGAAATAACCGCGACCGCCATACAAAAAAGCCGTGTCGTAGCCTTTCTGCTGAAACACCCGCCCCAAACTGAACATGTTGGCATTATCCGGCCGCTTGACGATAGATCGGCCAGGCGTCGGCGGAATGGACAGAGTCAACGCCTCGAGTCCTCTTGTGGTGCGCGTGCCGGTAGCAAAAAACTGGGTAAACAATAGTCCCTGTTCAAACCATTGGTCCATAAACGGTGTCAAATTTTCCCGGTTACCGAAATAACCCAAGAATTCGGCGCTCAGACTTTCCACGGTAATCATTATCACGTTAAGGTGTTTCTCCTCACCGTTTCCTGAAATATGTCGGGAAATATCGTAAAGCGCTGAAACCTCGCCATCTTCTTGTTTGATACCGACAAGCTCCCGGATTTGCCGTGATAATGTCTCATCGTTATCTAACGCGTAAAATTGGCGATAATCGATTTCATTATTCCTGAATGCGGCAAAAAACTGATATGGCCCGTTTGCGGCAATTTCGTTGACAAAACGATTCCGCGATATTTCATGCCAAGACTGATCGACTGCGGCATAGCTGACCAATGGCAGCAACAGCAATACACCGGCTGTTTTAAAACGGCTGGCATATTGGTCTTCAATCGCAAGATGGTCCTGTAATCGCTTTCGGCAAGCGGCGAAAGTCAGTACCGAAGCAATAAAAATAGCGCTCAGCAAGCCAGTCAGAGGATAGGACTCGATAATATTGTTGATCACTTCATGGGTATAAATCAGATAGTCCACCGAAATAAAATTAAAGCGGACGCCAAACTCTCCCCAAAACAACCACTCGGCGGCAACATCGAAATATAAACCGTATAAACAGGCAAAAAACAGCAAATATACGATCACCTTATTAAACGCCGTCCGGTAAAAACGATTCGGCACCAATAGCAAATAAAGCGCGAAAGGAATCAGCAAATAACTTAGAAAAGCGACATCATTGACGAGACCCAGGACAAACGCGACGATCACCTTAAATATCGGTTCGTCGATATCGTCGAAATGGCGAATCAACAAAATCAACCGGAACAAGGTGAAAACCGGGAGGCTGACTGCAAACGCCAGCATCAAAATGGAGAAACGGGATTTTCCTTTGGGTTTACAAAATAAATTTATCGCCATTGCACTTCTTTCCAGAAAAAAACGCCAAATAATAGCAGTGAAGAAAACCAGCAGACCGCCAGTGAAAAAACATCATGGCTCAGAAAATGGGCGCCCCGCATTTGTTGAGTGATGCCGAATATCAAACCAATCGCGAGACCAGTCGCCAAACCGTGAAATCGATACTCCGGCTTCACCAGCAACAGAAAAAAATACAGGCTAATGAAGGCATAGCCTCCCCCAGCATGCCCGGCCGGAAAACAATGACCGACGGAAAGAGGATAACCGGCAAAATCGAACAAGCGCACGTAGGGCTTATCACCTCCGAACAAACGCAAGTCCCACGGGCAATATATGTGCGTATTGCTTTTTAACACAGCAATTAATATCGGACCGCTGACGCTGGCAAGAAATAAAAATGCCAGCAATTTAAAATAAGGCCGAAACCGCACTTTAAAACGCGACAGCACGAAAGCGCAAAAGACACTGACGCCCATGCCGATGCTCAGTTTCTGTCCCCAATCGTGGAGTACCGTCTTGGTCAACCAATGATCGCGCCATGGCCACTGATGGTTGAGAGAATCGTAAAAATACTGCGCAATGTGAAGATCCAGCCGGGTAAATTCCAAACTGGAAAAAACCAAGACGAATGCGATAAAAGGAACAACGAAATGGGTGATGAGAAAACGTTCAAACTCCCAATAAACTTGAGTCCGCAAACCTAAGTCCTCATAAAATGTTTTTAATGGGTGCAGTGTAAAATAACAAAGGTTTATTAACGGTTAACGCAAGGTTAATTTTGGGTTAACTCATCAAAAATTTTCGTTGTTCTTTCAAGCCTTACTTTCAAAAGTGATAGCGAAGGTTAGCTTGCAAGTTATGCGTAAACAGGTTATTACCGGAAACATTATCGACATATTGCCCCATATACCCCAAATCCACGCCTATCTGAGGGTTGAACTGGTAACTGAGCCCACCGAACACACGATTTTCGGAGAACCCCTGCTTACCGAAGCTGTTTCGATCCAGGTAAAACAATGCTTCATCGCCAACATAGGCACTCAATCCGTCCATAAAAGGTAACGGATGATTCAGTTGCACCAGTTGACGGGCGCGATACCCGCTATTCCCATTGCTTTGATTGATCCTGTCTTCAAATCGGGTACGGCTGGTTAATTTGAAATCTTCCAAACTTTGCTGCCAGACAAAATCCATATACGGTCGGTTCTCTTGGTAAGACGACTTGTTACGAGGATGCAACCAATCGTGAACGTAACCGACCCAAATTGAAGCGTTTTCGTTGATATGATAACCGGCCTGAGCGAACAGCAGATTCTCGGTGAATCTTGAACCGTCTGGCGAATCGTCCCGTGTCCGGCTTTGATTCATAACCAGCCAATTGAATTTATCGAGATTCGGGGAAAGGAATTTGAAATCACCCTGCAGAGTGAGCGACCCCCAAACGCCGAACATGTCATCCTGACCGGCGGCAAAAGCCGATAGCGGTTGGGCCAACAGTAATGCACTTAACGCAACGGATTTTTTCACTTTAAACATGAAATCTACCTTGAGTAATGATTGAAAAAAGGTCGACGCTTAATAAGGAAGCGTCATTTCGACTGTTTTTAACGAGATCGGCACCGTTTGGTTTCCACTCTCTTCGGATAAAATATTTAATTCGCTGGGCCGCCCCATACAGATCCGCTGGAACAACTTTGCGGCCGCGATACCGTTAATGACAAAGGCGATCGTAATCGGCAGGGCAAACCAAGGATCATGACTGCTAGCATGGGAAAGCAACAAATCTTCACCGAGAAAAGCCGGGGAAACCGGAAAACCGATCACTCCAAGAAAACTCAAAAACAACAGCAACGACAATTTCGGCTGGGTTTCCGCCATTGCCCGATAAGCAAAAGGCGAGTCGGCAAACGCCAAGTATCGTGTCAGTTGATGTAACACGACCACACCTAAAATCCACGCTGGAACGATGCCGCTGGCGAAAATGACAACATCGACCACGGCGGCGGGATTTAGAAACCATATTGCCGCCCCTGCCGACGCGGAACTCAAGCCGATGGCATGCCATATTAAAAAAATGCTGCGCTTTTCACTGAAAGCGCTCAATGAAGACAACACCATGAAAACCGACAACGGAACGGCTAACAGTTTGCTATGTAGATCGAATTCGTCGACAACGAAAGTCGCCAAAGCGAGACAACCGACGCAGACGGCCCCTTTGAACCAAGGATTCAACGCATTGATAGCGTTACCCGCCCGTTTTAAAGGCTCCCACAACAATCCCCGAACCAATAATTCCAGGTTCCCCTCCTGCAACGAAAAGACATAAAGGGTATTGCGCAACACATCCGGCAGGGTTTCCCGAATCGAGACCGGAAGAAACTGGAACCTGTCACGGTTACGAATGTAAAAATCGCTGTCGGCGGCCCCTTCAACCCGCAATAAATGCGCGACGATCGACGGAGAAACCAGCAATTGATAACAACGCAAGAAAGCATTCCCCATAAAGTGAATCAAAACCAACGTTTCCAAACCCAACGCCAACTCGATGAACATCAAACCAACCTGAGTGATCGAAGCATAGGCGACCTGTCCCTTGATATTGGATTGTGTTTTTTCGGCAATGCTGGCGATAATCACGGTCAGCAAGCCGATGCAGAAAACGATGAAACGAGTGAAATAATGGTAAGTCCATATCGGCATGGTTCGTAGCAGCAGGAAAACCCCTAAATGCACCGACAAAGCACCGTAAAAAATAGCACTGGAAGGCGTCGGTCCTTCCATGGCTCTCGGTAACCAGAAACAAAACGGAAATTGCGCCGACTTTCCGCTCGCCGCAGTCAGAATCAACGCCGACAACAGTAGCAGCGACGAGTAACCGGCGGGCGGCATGGCGTCGTTCTCGAACAGCATTGAGAGCTGACTGAAATGCTGACTTTGGTGAAACAGTAGATGGCTCATCCAGGTACCCAGCAACAAACCGATGTCGCAGAACCTATAGACTGTGTAAGCACGTAACGCATTACGTATCGGTTGCACGCGGTGGCGGTAGAAGGCGATTAACAAAAACGAAGCGATGCCGACAATTTCCCAGCCGGCAAACAGCATATCGATGGAACCCGACAAAATTACCAGATTCAACCCGAAAACGAAGGCAAAGATGGTTAAGAAAAAACGTTTGTAGCCGGCTTCGCGATGCATGTAAACGCGGCAGTATTTGACGATAACGGAGAAAATCGCCCAGACGCAAAACAGATAAGCCGCCCCTACCCGGTCCAAATAGAACAACACCGGAAAGCTGTAGTCACCGGCGGCATACAGCGTAAACCACTCGTATTCGTAGTTGTTAAAGCCGGCGTTCGCCCACAGAATTAGCAATGCGGCAATACTAATGCCGAGCCCGTGACTGCACCAGAAGCTAATGCGGGCTATGGTTTGTTCGTGATTAGGACTCACAAAAATGAGCAAGAAACCCAGCAAAGGAATCAAATGGCTGGTAAGAATCAATCCGTTCATGCCTGTCTCCGAATCAATTGATGGACCGGAATCGTAGCCGTTTGGCCGACGATAATTTTTTCAGAATGGGCAGCCTCGGGGACTTCGATGTCGTCCGGCAAGACAATCGTTTCCCAACCGTTAGCGGTGTACAAAAATTGTGCTTGATCGAACGGCTGGCGGATGACGAAACGAACCCAGTCGTTATCCAGCCATTCTTTGAGCGCTCCCAGCTTAACCATCGCTTTATCGGCAATTTCTCTGGTTTGCTCGACTACAATCAACAACCGCGCCGGTTCGTGCACTTCTATCATCTGCGACGGCAGGCCGGTGCGTAAATCGCCCTCAACGCCGTTGGCGACACCGAGCAATCCGATTACGTTATGAGGCAACTTGGTACCGGCTCCGTAAACCGAGTTATCGATGCGCGAAAACAGATATTCCAGGTTAATGCCGCCGCAAACCGGAATAATGGCGGATAAAATCCGGACCAAGATGTCGCCCTGAGCATCGGTTGCCGGATCGTAGGAATGCAGAAATGCCCGCCGATCGAGAAACAAATTACGGGTCAGCTCCCTTCGGCCGACGACGCAATACAAATTATTGGAATGATTCAGTTCCGGACGCGGTTCGAAAATCGAAGATGCGCGTTCCATTACATGATTGTGAGCCACCTCGTTGGACGGGACTTTCGGCCCCAATTCGAACCAGCGGCAGCGTTCCCGTGCATTACGCTGCAACGCTTTCTTCATGGTTTGCTGGAACGCATGAAACATCTTTGAATGTGACGGCTGCAACAGTTGCCGGTCAAAATAAGTGACTTCATCCCGGCTGGTATTGTGCAGACCCGCAACAAAACGGGTATTTTCGGGAATTTCGATACCCCGTTCGCGAAGAATGGCGCGGACCGATTCGTGATTGGCCATCCAAGCAAAAGCGCGGGCGTTAGGTGCGCCCGGTTTACCTGCGCAAGCACCGCAATCATAGGCGGCAAAATGGGGATTGTTGGCGCTGCTTGAACCGTGAGCCACCACAACCACCAACGGAGCGAAATGGTGAGTCAATCCAATATTACGCAACAACCCTCCCACACGATCGGCCATCTCGGGAAATGAAAACCCTAGCAAATATCCGTCTGAGGTCGGCTCGTCGGACTCTCTGAGTAAATGCAACTGCGAATGTGAATCCACTTCGCTCAGGCTACGGATCTTGGGTAATTTAAATCCGGGTCGAAAAACGTCCCATGCCATCCGCACCGCATAACCCATTCCCAACGTTTGGGTGTAAAGCCAACCTCGAAACATCGAATGTTCGGAGAAATGAATATTGCCCAACTCGGTGGCCTTGGCC
>JBNLEI010000085.1:0-1907 GCA_050304855.1 Methylococcaceae bacterium | reverse complement strand
GCCTCCAAGCCGCTCGATGACTTCGAGCTTGATGACCGGTTTGTCGGAAACCTGCGAGACTGTCAGCCAAATTATGCGTTTGCCAGCTTCCTTATTGTGCTACCGGATCGGCGCATCGGAATTGAATCAACCCGAATTTTGCGATGAATCGATCGAAATTTCTTTATGAAATAAATCAAATCACGTCAAAATTGTGCACAAATAATGCACAAACTGAAATTTATAGAGTCTCAAGCAATTGATTTACAGTACAAAATAGCGCTTATCCGTCCAATCCAACATAGGGGCAATGCAAAATCTTCTATCTATCATTCAACGGTTTATCTGTTTTTTCTGTGTTTCTTTTTGCGTGAATTTAAAATATGGCTGCACATATAGTACGTCATGATTTCCGCGCGTAACGTTCCATCAGATCGATTGGTATGCCTAAACAAAATGACCCGGAAGTTTAGGGAATGGAATAATTCTGATTTTTAACGGAGCGCATGATAATCACATTCACCGATCCAAAAGGGACGCTATCGTAACGAATTTAAGAAAAGTGAACGAATGCCGAGGATATGTCAGTTGAAAAATAACGTATCGAGAAAAATCAACCGGGCGTGAAATCCAATGTACAGTGGCCTTTGGCGGCATGCAGCCGTCCGGTAACCAGCATGTTTTTCAGTTGCAGGGTTCGTTGCATGTAAACATCGGTCAATTCTTTAAAAGCTTCAGGCAAATGATGTCTTTCCAGAAGAGACAGCCGGCCGTCGAATGCTGCGGAAACGCTTAAGAGATCGAGAAGAAAATATCGTTCGGAAGCGGAAACCCGATCCAGAATCGACAGAAAATCCTCCCAATTATCATATTCACTCCCTTCTTTGATTTCGAAGGCGTCGCAAAGCCTGATAAGAAGAACCAGCAAATTGGGATGATAATTCTGTGTCAGCACCATCGTTGTGGCTACTGCCCGGATCGAACCTTCCCGGGCGAGCGGGCTTAACTGCGAAAGCATGTCGTCGGTCAAAATATGGCTCACAATTTGTTTAGCCAATTTATGGCCGAACAACCGGAGCCGTGCTTCGCGCGCGACTTTATAAATCGTAAATGCATCCCAGAAACCCGTAATGGGTATAGCCACCCAGCTGAAAGCGCTCCTCACCCCACCTTTGCCGGCGAAGCGCACCAAAAACGATTTGATGACCAAACTACTGAGTATGACCTTCGCTTTGTATAAAGTGGCTACCAGAAATAACTTTGACTTTGATAAATGCTTCAGCGGGTCTATACCCAGATAATGAATGACCGGATCGGGAACCTCTAATGCAGCTCTTGCCAGTATGTTGGGAAGCGCATCGTCGACCGAAAGCAAGGAATCCTCAGAAATCTGCTGGTTATAACCGACTAAACACGACAGACTGTAAACGGTCATAAGTCCCAGCCAATACAACACGATCAGTTCGATAATCAACATGACTACCAATACGGAACCATACAGCAAATAATACGTTGTCGTCTGCAAGGCCCCTGAATAGTTCCACTCCACCCATATCGTTACAAAAGTGGTTAAGGCGCCGATTGCAAAAGCGATGATGGCGGCAAATACCGTGATATTGCCGGCCAATGTCTGAATAGTGACATCTTCCGGCAATTCATCGATTGTTTCGTTCCTAATCGTGCTTGTGCCGGCTCGCTTACCCAGATAGCGGTAAAATTCGGATCCATACTTCTCTAAAAAACCAGGAGATTTCTCCCTGACATATAAAGATCTTTTAAGTCGATCGGTGGAAATAGCCATTGTTCAAACCGACATTGATACAGTAATGATTCGCTTAGTGAAGAGCGAAAATGTCATAACGTAAATCTTCAATCTCCATGGCCCAATGACGCCAGTTTGTTCATCGTCATCAGTTCATGAATCGGTT
>JBNLEI010000084.1:0-14926 GCA_050304855.1 Methylococcaceae bacterium | reverse complement strand
GGCTTAGAAGGCCGATGCTCTATCCAACTGAGCTACAAGCGCAAATCTTGGTCGGGGTAGAGGGATTCGAACCCCCGACATCCTGCTCCCAAAGCAGGCGCGCTACCAGACTGCGCTATACCCCGATCTGAACCTTCTATTGAGGAGAAACCAAGTTGTTAGGTCACCCTGCGAAGAACGACAATGATACTGGTTAGGTTTTTTGTCGTCAAGTTTTTTTGCCGCAATAACTGTTTCTCATTGGTTTGGAGGGTTTAAAAATTACAGTTTTCCTTTCACGAGCTGATAAATTTCTTCAGTGGAAAGATCCGCTCCCTTCAAAATGTCCTCCAGTTCCGCGGTCTTGCTGTTTGCAAAATCTTTGTCTTTAAGGCTACCGACATTGATGTAAACGTTGAGTGCGGCGCTTTTTAACGCGGCGTAGCCGGCCATCACCGCGACACCGGCATCGCTGATTACACCTAGATTCCCTTTTTCAGCGGCAATTCGACTGAGCTTAATAGTTTCGGCACAAGCTTTGGCGCATTCCAGGGGGACAGTCGTTGCTTCTTTCAACGCGGTCTGGATTTGTTCGCTTCGAGCCGCTTTTTCTTCTTCACTGTCCTTAGGTAGTCCATAGCAGGCCATTAGTTTATCAAAGACGTCAACATCGGCTTTTATCATATCGGTCAGTTTGGCGCGCAGAGCTTCCGATTTTGCCAACAACTTCTGCATTTCGGCTTCGACTTCCGCGTACTTCGGTTTTCCGATAGTCAGATTGCAGACCATGCTGGTCAACGCCGCCGCCTGAGCCCCCATTACGGCAGCCGCGCTGCCGCCGCCCGGTGTGGCTGCCTTGCTCGCTAATTCGTCAAGAAAAACAGCTATTGATTTATCTTTGATTTCGCTCATTGGTTTGATGTTTAGGGTTGCTTGTTTAGAGATAGTGTTCGCTTTGATTCGTTCTGGATAAAGAGAAGTCACCGGTTGTGGCTGCAGCAAAAAAAGGTTTCAGTTTTTGCTGGTGCTTAACGCACTAAAGTGGAAATTAATTTTCTCTCCGCCAAGTGGTCGCTCCACCAGGCGCGTCTTCCAAGATAATGCCTTTCGCTTTTAGTTGGTCTCTTATTTGATCGGCTTGAGGCCAGTTTTTGTCTTGCTTGGCTTGAGTGCGAAGGGCAATCATCTGATTGATTTCGGTTTCGGATAAACTTTCGGCGCTTGCGCCGCCTTGCAAGAATTTATCCGGATCGTCTTGCAATATTCCTAGTATGGAGCCTAAATATTTCAGGGTGTTGGCAAGCGATTGAACCAACTCGGGATCGTTTTTAGATTTATTTAATTCCCGGGCTAAATCAAATAGAACGGAGATGGCGACAGGGGTGTTGAAATCATCATTCATTGCCTGTTCGAAAGTTGCCCGGTAGGCGTTGTCGATTTCGCCTGAGTCGACTTCAATCCCCCGAAGAGCGGTATAAAGCCGGGTTAGCGCGGTACCGGCTTCATCCAGTTGCTCGTCGGAGTAGTTCAGCGGACTGTGGTAATGGCTAGAGAGGATGAAAAAACGAATGATTTCCGGGCGATATTGCTTCAAAACTTCGCGTACTGTGAAAAAATTGCCTAGCGATTTGGACATTTTTTCTTCGTTTACCCTGACGAAGCCGTTATGCATCCACAGGTTAACGAATTTTTCTCCGGTTGCTCCTTCCGACTGAGCGATTTCGTTTTCGTGGTGAGGAAATTGCAGATCCATTCCCCCCCCGTGAATGTCGAAATGATTGCCCAGGCAGCATGTTGACATTGCTGAGCATTCGATGTGCCAACCGGGACGGCCTCTTCCCCATGGCGACTCCCAAAATGGCTCATCCGGTTTAGCCATTTTCCAAAGGACAAAATCAAGCGGGTCTCTTTTGGCGGCATCGACGCCAACCCTTTCGCCAGCCTGAAGTTCGGTAATATTTTTACCCGACAAGCGACCATAATTTTCGAACTTGGCGACGGAATAAAAAACGTCGCCGTTGTTACCGATGTAAGCCAGCCCCTTGTCGATGAGTTTTTCGATCATAGCGATAATTTCAGACATCGATTGAGTTGCTTTGGGCTCGATATCGGGTGGTAGCACCGATAAGGCGCGTTCATCTTCGTGCATGGCTTCGATAAAGCGTTCAGTCAATGCATTGAAGCCTTCACCGTTCTCGTTTGCCCTTTGGATAATTTTGTCATCGATATCGGTTACGTTTCGCACGTAAGTCAGTTCGTAACCCCGGTATCTGAAATAACGCGCGACCGTATCGAATACTACCATGACGCGAGCATGGCCGATATGACAATAGTCGTAGACCGTCATGCCGCAAACATACATACCCACTTTGCCGGGTATTCTGGGCGTAAAGGTTTCTTTGCTTCGCGTCAATGTGTTGTATATTTTCAACATTTTTTAACCAAAATTTTGATGGATTCGCCGGAACGATAAAAAACTTTGCAATTTACCAAGTTTTCGGCTTTTTTTTCAAGAAAAAAACAAATAAAATCTGTCATTTGCATCGTTTTAAGGAGAATCTATGGCTAAGATTGTTTTTTCTCTGGTGCTTTATTTATTCTCAACTCTTTTATTTGCAACGGAAAACAAAATGTCGGATAACCCAAAAAAAGTCAAATTTACTACTTCCATTGGGGAGATTGTTATTCAATTGGATGCTGAAAAAGCGCCGGTCACAGTTGAAAATTTTTTGACTTATGTCCGTGAAGGTTTTTATGACGGCACTATTTTTCACCGGGTTATTCCCGGATTTATGGCACAGGGTGGTGGTTTTGACGCTGATTTCAAGCAAAAAGAAACGCACGCTCCGATTAAAAACGAGGCTGACAATGGCCTGAAAAATAATCGCGGGACTCTGGCGATGGCACGTACGCCCGATCCTGATTCCGCCACCGCGCAGTTTTTTATTAATTACAAAGATAACGGTTTTCTGAATTATACTAGTCCGACGCCTAACGGTTGGGGTTATGCGGTATTTGGCGAGGTTGTGGAAGGAATGGATGTCGTGGATGAAATGGCTTCAGTTCCAACCGGAAGCCGAGGCATGCACCAAGATGTTCCGAAAACCGATATTGTCATCGAATCGTCTGAAATATTAAACTAACCTCTGTAATAAACAGGAGGCAAGCTTATGTGCCTCTTGTTTTTCTCAACTGGCGAAATACATTGACACAGGAAATTATTTTTATCTCCGATTTACATCTTTCGCTGGAAAAAAAAGACCTGACGCGCAGGTTTGTATCGTTTTTGGATAACCGAGCCAAGCAGGCGGAGGCGCTCTATATATTGGGTGATTTGTTCGATGCCTGGATTGGAGACGATGACAACACTCCACCGAATCGGTTGATTAAAAAACATTTGAAACAACTGTCGGAGTCAGGGACCGCCGTTTTTTTTCAATCGGGCAATCGCGATTTTTTGCTAGGGCAGCGATTTGCAGCCGAGACCGGAGTGACGTTGCTGGGCGACTATCACGTCTTTGATCTTTTCGGTGTGAGAACATTGTTGACCCATGGCGATCTGTTGTGTACCGACGATATTCCTTATCAGCAATTTAGAGCTAAGTCGCATACACAGAAATGGATGCAGGACGTATTGTCCAAGCCTTTATGGCTAAGGCTATTGGCGGCCCGTTGGTATCGTTTTCGCAGTTATTTCCACAAACGAAAAAAATCGTCCGATATTATGGATGTTAATCAAGAAACTGTTGTTGATACGATGCGCCGATATCGCTGTAGTCGGTTGATTCACGGCCATACGCATCGTCCGGCAATTCATCAAGTTGATATTGATGGGCAGCACGGGCAGCGTTTCGTGCTGGCGGATTGGAAGAAAAACTCGGCGTCCGCATTATGCTGGAGTGAGGATGGGTTTTTCGTCGAAAATCTGGTGTAAATTTCGGTGCTTATGTAAGAGTGAGTGGGTTTGATCCGTTCTCTGAATGACTTAATCGACCCGGTCGGATACTTTGATCACTATATTGACGCGGCGATTTTTCTGTCGTCCTTGAGCGCTGTTATTGTCTGCTATCGGTTTGGTATCGGCGTAAGTGACTGCCCGCATTCGGCCGGCATCGATTTGCTGAGAGGCAAGAAAGTGCAAAACGCTCGTGGCTCTGGCTGCGCCCAACTCCCAGTTGGACGGAAACTGCGCCGTTTTGATTGGGCGGTTGTCGGTATGGCCCTCGATATAGATTAACCCTTTGGCTTGTTGCAGTAAGGGGGTGAGTTTGGTCAGCACGGAGCGGCCTTTTTCAGTTAAGTTGGCTTCTGAAGAAAGGTACAAAATATTGTCCTGAATTTCCAATTGAGCATAGCCTTGCGTGACCGTCATGGTGATGCTGTCCGAAAGTCCCAACTGTTCCAGTTGTTTATCCAAGTCCTGTTTAATTGTTTCTTCGTTGTTGGGAGGCGTTTCCGGTTCGATTGGCTCCACTTGTTTCCCAATTTCAATGATTTTCTCCTCGGGATATTCGCTGCCAGCCGGTTTTTCCTCGATTTGTTCAGTTGCTTGATCACTCTCTGTTAACGCCGGAACTGGTTCGGTCTTGGGTTGTTGTTCGGGAGGGTGCTCGCTTTCCATTTTGGGAAGTTCGGGAGCGGAGACTTTCGGTTCGGTGATTTCAGTTTTGATGGGTTGAGGGGGCGTTGGTGTTTTATAAATCTTCTTAATGGGTTGTTTTGTTTGTGATTTTTGGTCCGTGTCGAAATTGCTCAAAGCCACCAACGTAACGACCAGCATAATAATCAAAACAAAAACATCGATATAGGTTAGTAGCCAATTCTGAGGATGCCGCCTGTCATTCAAGCTCAGTAAGGTGTCGATATTTTGTGAGGCTCCAAGCCGTGAGAATGACTTATTACCCATTGCTTCGAGCTATAGGAGGCTCTTTGAGTTCATCGTCATAGTGGGCGATAAAAGAGCTCAGAGTTTCGCGGACGAAAGACGGATTGCGGCGTTCGGCAATCAGTGTAATGCCTTCCATAATCATGCTCATGATCATGATCCGTTGCTCGGTTCTTCTTTCTAGCTTGATGGCAATCGGATTAAAAATCAGGTTCGCTAGCATCAGGCCATAAAAAGTAGTGGTTAAGGCGACAGCCATATTAGCAGTGAGTGAGCTGATGTCCTTAATTTCGATGATCTGCAGCATGTTGATTAGTCCGACGAGGGTGCCTAGCATGCCGAAAGCCGGCGCAAACGAAGCCATGCTGTGAAAAATGCTGGCTTCAGCTCTTTCTTTGGCGCGTAAACGGGAAATGCGCCATTGCAATAACGATAGAATGTCGTCCAGTGGGGTGTTGTCTACGATGAGTTGAAAACTGGTTTTCAGATAGGGGTTGTTTATATTGTCGATGACATTTTCGATAGCGATGGTATCTCGTCTGAACCACATGCGGGCGACTGCAACGATTTCATCGGCTTCCGACTGCGGATTCATACTTTCGTAAAAAAAGATCAGTTTGATCGATTTGAGCGCTTGTTTGACGTCGCGAAGCGGATAACTGAGTAATGCCGCCGCTACTGTGCCAATAACAACAATCGACACGCCCTGTAAATTGATAAAGGTATCGGGATCGTTGGCGGCGAATGCGACAATAAAAATCAGCAGGGCGATGCTCAACAGAATGCCCAATGCGGTTGAATAATTGATAGCTGATTTTGGGGCGAACAATTGAGTGAGCGGATTGCTGTCTTTCATAAAAAAAGCATAGCATATTTTTTGCCGGATAACGCTTTATGGGCCATACTTAAAAGGTCTAATAATAGTAAAAGGCGAAACTGAAATTAAAGCCGGGTCGGTTTCTCAAAGTAAAGATTATTATGACGGCAATCGTCTAGTGTAGGGTCAAAAGTTTAAGATTACATTGCGCTTTGTCAATGTTCTTCTTTGGAGCCGGGAATAGATGAGGAAACTATAGCAATTCAATAGGTTAATAATTGCTGTGTATCAGACAGTCTAGGACACTTGCATCGGGCTTAGTCAGCTAAGCGGCGGCCGTTATCTAATAAATGGACAGTTATATCAAGCCTACAATGAATTATTTTTATGATTAAAGTATTACTTGTCGATGATCATGAGTTGGTCAGAACCGGAGTCGAGGCGCTGTTGAATGCGGTCGATGATATTACGGTCGAAGCAGTTTGCAGTACCGGTGAAGAGGCGCTGGAGTTGGTCGAAAAGCATAAGCCCGATATTGTGATGATGGATATCAATATGCCCGGAATTGGTGGTGTCGAAGCTTGCCGAAGGATTTTACAGCGCATTCCCGGAGCCAAAATCATAGCCTTGTCGGTTTGTAATGACGGATTGGTTCCTCAACGCTTATTGAAAATGGGGGCTCTGGGCTTTATTTCCAAAGGATCGCCTGTCGACGAAATGGTCAACGCGATTCGAATCGTGATGTCCGGAAAACGCTACTTGTGTTCCGAAGTCGCGAATAATCTGGCATTTCAGGCCTTGAAGGACGAAGAGGCGTCGCCTTTTGCCAAGCTCTCCCAAAGAGAATCACAAGTGGTTCATTTGATTCTGGAGGGTAAAAGTATTCAGGAAATGTCTGATATCTTGATAATTAGTGATAAGACGGTTAACACTTACCGCTATCGACTTTATGACAAGTTGAAAGTTAAAAATGATGTTGAGTTAACCCGTTTGGCGGTTAAATTCAATTTACTGGAAACGAGTAACGGATTCTGAAGAAATCAGCTTTCTCCAGAATCCTTGATCTCGTTACACTAGTGCCTGGGCTTTGATGAAAGCGTCTCTAAAATCCAGATATAACGGCTTGTCGGTCTCAAGCATCGATTTTAGCAATACGTTTTGTAGTTGGTATTTTATGTTTCCGACTGCCAATGCACCAACGCCGACTGCGCCTTCAGATTGGGTCGCGTGAATCAGCGGAGCTCCGAGGTCTTTTAGGTGAATTCCCTCAATGCCCATAGGCGGCACGGCGTTAACATCTCCGGCTACTTTCAGTTGTTTGGCTTGTGCCAAAACGTTGGCATTTAGAACCTGAATGCCTGCTTTGGCGGTACAGAAAATCACATCGGAATCGGCAATTAGGGCCGTTTTTTCGGCGTCTGAACCGGCTACGGCCCCTTTTAGGGTCGCTTTAAAACGGCGGTTATATTCTTTGGCTGCGTCGTTAGCGGTATCAGCCGATAAGTGATCGACCAGTGTTGTAGCGGCGCCCGCTAAAGATGCAATGACACCGGTAGCAATGCCGACAGGCCCTGTGCCGCCGAAAACAAGGGCCTTGCAGTCTTTTAGTTCTTTGCCGTGTTTTTGTTTTAGTTCTTTTTCCACGCAGGCTACCAAAGCGGCTGCGGTGGTAAAAGCGCCGCTCGGGTCGGCGAAGACTGAGATTTCAAAGGGAGGTACCATCGCTTGCTTGGTTGCTTTCAACATATCGATAGCCATTCCCATGTCGCGCCCCCCAATAAATATGGCGGTTTTTTTAACGCCTGATGGGCCGCGCGAAAAAATCGCGTCCTGCGTTAACGCATGGACATTTTCCAGTTTGACGTTGGAATAAGGCATAAGTACATCGAAACCGGCATCCATTCCCATATTGACATCAAAGGGACTGTTGTTAGGCATCGGGTCGAACATATGAAGGATACTGCGCTTTTCCATTCGTGTTCCTCCTTGCGGATGATGAGGACAAAAACCGCTAATTAGTTTCTTTAATAAATTCACGGGCAACTTCAAAGGCATGTTCAAAATGAAGGTACAGAGGTTTCTCGGATTCAAGCATTTTTTTAAGCAGACGGCTTTGCGCTTGGTATTTAATGTTTCCAATCGCAAGTGCGCCAATACCGACGGCGCCGCTTTTTGAACCGGCGATCGGTTTGCCGTTATCAAAGGCGTCAACGCCCGCGATGCCGGAAGGTGGTACTGCATTCACGTCAGCCGCGACTTTTAATTGCGGAGCCGATGCAA
Source organism: Methylococcaceae bacterium (assembly GCA_050304855.1). GTDB lineage: Bacteria > Pseudomonadota > Gammaproteobacteria > Methylococcales > Methylomonadaceae > Methylomarinum. The sequence goes on along the minus strand of JBNLEI010000084.1, from coordinate 6,965 downwards.
CCAATTCTGCGCTTAAAAGTTCGATGCCGGCTGCGCCGGTCGCGAAAACCACATCAGTGGATTGAATATATTCGGCTTTATCGGCGTCGGCACCAGCTGCAATGGTGATTTTACCGTCACCAAATTCTTCGCTGCATAATTCGGCAATTCTCTCGGCTTTTTCCAATTGGCGTCCTATGATTCGGACATTGGCGCCGGCCTGAGCAGCTATTACTGCGGCGGCCTGTCCAACCGGTCCGGTTCCGCCAAGAGCCAGTATGTTTTTACCTTCCAAGGTGGTGTTAAACTTGTCAGCCAGTTCTTTTTCAACAGCCGCAACCATGCCTGCAGCCGTTGTAAAAGCGCCGCTGGGATCGGCAAATACGGAAACTTCGAATGGTGGAACCATTGAGTTTTTTGCCATTTTTAACATGTCCATTGCTTGTTTGGTTTCCCGGCCGCCGATAAAAATAGCGGTTTTTTTCAGGCCTTTAGGGCTGCGCGAGAAGATTGCGTCCTGCACCAGTCCTCGGACCTCGCTAGGTTCTACGTTGATGTACGGTACTGCTGAAAGCCAGCCGGCATCCATCGCCATATTGACATCGAATGGACTCAAATTTTTTGCTGTTGTCAGCATGTGTAAAATGAATGGTTTTTCCATATTCACCTCTTGAATTGGTTTAACCGCTAAGTATAAAAGAAAATAACGGTCGTTAATAGGTTTATACTGCCTGCGGTTTTTTAGCGGCGTTATAATGTAGCGTTTTTTAGGGGAAAAGACCGGCCGTCCGATGAATGATGCGAAACAAATACTGCGTCGCCGCGCCTATGAGGCACGGAGTTCTCAGCCTGATAAAGATCGTTTAAGTCGTCAAATTTGTAACAGTTTTATCGAGCTTCCCGCGTATGAACAAGCCAAAACGGTTATGTGGTATCTGCATTGTCGTTCGGAAGTGGAAACGCTGGCGGCATTGTCGGCCGAATTGAAAACGGATAAACGTTGCGTGATTCCATATTGCACGCATGACGAAAACGGTTGCAACAAGTTAGGGCTTTGGCGGCTAGAGGATTTATCCGAATTAGTGACAGGGACATGGGGCATTTCAGAACCGCCCCGCACAAGATGGTTGGAAGCGGCAAAGCAGGTCGAAGTGGGGGAGTTAGATCTGATTATGGTGCCGGGTGTTGCATTTGATCGCAACGGCGGCCGCCTGGGTAATGGCGCAGGTTACTATGATCGATTACTGCAACAAGTTCGTTGCGACACGGTGCTGGTCGGCGTCTGTTTTGAAGCGCAGTTGCTGGACCAGGTTCCGATGGAGCAACATGATGTCACTATGAATATGGTGATTACCGAGCATACCGTCTATAACGGAAAAGGGCGCTAATGCAAAAGAGTTGGTTAAACGATAATGTTTTTCGCGGCCCAGCTTTTGTTATCGACGAAACGAATCTTCGAGGACAATTGGACCGACTGTTGCAGCTTCGAGAGCTTAGCGGTTGTAAAATTCTGTATTCGATGAAAGCGTTGCCGTTGCAGCCGATAGTAGAGATGGCGGGGAAGACATTGGATGGTGTCTCGGTGAGCTCGTTGTTCGAAGCGAAATTGGCAAAAGAATTGATCGGCGATAACGGTAGTCTGCATTTAACGAGTCCGGGCTTGAGAGAGGCTGAATTCACCGAATTAAGCCGGCTTTGCACCCACGTCAGTTTTAACTCGATCAGCCAATGGCATCGGCTTTCCGCATTAGGGAAGAATTATTCTCCCGGTTTGCGAATCAATCCCAAGCTGTCTTTTTTGAACGACGAGCGTTTCGATCCTTGCCGGCATTACTCGAAATTGGGTGTCGACATCGATGCGGTGGATTCCGTCAATTTGAAAGGCTCGGTCGAAGGAATCCATTTTCATACCGTTTTTTCCTGTCGGGATTTCGTTCCTTTATTTCAGACGCTCGAGTTGATTACGGAGAGACTGCTGAAACACGGTAACGCGTTTAAATGGATTAATTTAGGCGGCGGTTATCTTTTTAGCCAGATCAACGATTACAGGGTTTTTATTGAAACGGTTAGAGTTTTAACGCAGCGTTATGGACTTGAGGTTTTTATCGAGCCTGGAAAGGACGTTGTCGGCGAAGCCGGTTTTTTAGTTGCCAACATCGTCGATCGTTTCGAGAGCGGCGGCAAAACGGTTGCCATTCTTGACACCTCGGTTAATCATAATCCGGAAGTTTTCGAATACCAGCGAAAACCCGACTTGTGGCGTCCGGAAACGGGAATATATCGTGTTATTCTGGCTGGGTCGACTTGTTTGGCCGGTGACGTTTTCGGCGAATATGCGTTCGATAGAATACCGGAAGTCGGGGAACAGATTGTCTTTAAAAACGTCGGCGCTTACACTTTGATTAAAGCTAACCGTTTCAATGGTTATAATTTACCGGAAATATATCTGTGGGACGGAAATCGGATAAACAAACTGAAACAATATGATTTTCTGGATTATCGCCGCCAGTGGCGGATTGACGAGTAAAAAATGGCCTCGGTTGTTGCGATAACCAGCGGCAAAGGGGGCGTGGGGAAAACCAATATCGCCACTAACCTGGGATTGGCGCTGGCCGCCAGAAATGCGCGCGTGTGCGTATTTGATGCCGACACCGGGCTAGCCAATATCAATATTCTGCTCGGTATCCATCCTCAATTTACCCTGGAACATGTGCTGGCCGGTGATATGAGGCTGACCGACATTATTCTGGAAGTGACCGGCGGATTATATGTTGTGCCTGCCGCTTCGGGGATCGAGCGATGCACCGATTTGAGCCGGGAAAAACGAAAATATTTGGTAGATGCGCTGGTTCAGCTGGAAAAAGAGTTCGATTACATTTTGGTCGATACGGCGGCCGGCATAGAGAGCGGTGTTTTGGACTTTGTCGCATCGGCCCAATACCGCGTGGTTGTGATTACGCCGGAACCGACATCGTTAACTGATGCTTTCGCTTTATTGAAAATGTTGTCGATCCGGGGCGGCAAACGCAATCTATTTGCGTTAGTCAATCGGGTGAACGACTATAAATCCAGTCAGAAAGTTTTTAAGCGCTTTCAGGCCGCGGTGGAAAAATATCTCAAAGTTGACATTAATTATTTGGGATATCTGGCTGACGATCCTGCATTGCAGGAAGCCGTTACGCAGCAGACGCCGGTTGTGATTCGTGCGCCAAATTCTTCTGTAAGTTGTTGTTTTTTTGCCTTGGCCGACATCATAAAAAGACAGTTTTTAAATGAAAAGCAACTGCCGTATTTTAGCCGCTATTGGCAGAAAATTTCGGCGGCCAGGCAGAAAAAAATCCGCCAACATGAAAAGGCCGTTGCCACCGCGCTGTCGTCGGCCACCAGGCAAAGGCCAGATATTTTGGGTTGGTTGGAACGTCGGGAGTACCCTGAGGCGGAAATGCGCGAGTTGATTATCGCTATGGAAAGCGTTTATGAAAAAGTCCATCGTAAACCGATAAAAACAGTGGACAGCGTGATTGCTGGTTTGATGGCGGATATACACGGTAACGAAGAAAAAGCCCGTTTGCTGCATAAAACGCTGGAGCATAGTTTCGAGCGGCAATTTCATAAACCCATCGATGATCCCGTCGAGGCTTTAGTTCGCCAGGTGCAGGACCAAAAGTTTTCCAGGTCGGATTTTTCAGCATTATTGACTCGATTTGCCGAAATCTATCAGGCGCGATTTGGCGTCAGGTATTTCGGCGATGGTGAAAGATTGCTGGAAAAAATTGCTCGTTTGCTGCAAAACCAATAAATTATTTATAAATTTCCCCGTGTTAATGAAGAAAAGTGATTTCCATTATCATTTGCCGGAAGATTTGATTGCGCAAAAACCGTTACCCGATCGTAGCGCCAGTCGTATGCTGTGTATGGACAAGCATACCGGAGCTTTAAGTGATCGGACGTTTAACGATTTCATCGACTTGATCGAAAGCGACGATCTTTTGGTGTTTAACGATACTAAGGTTATTCCGGCTAGATTGTTTGGCCGCAAACAAACTGGTGGTAAAGTTGAGATTCTGATTGAGCGGTTGTTGGACGAACGGCATGCGCTAGCCCATATGCGGGCCAGTAAAGCGGCAAAACCCGGTGCGTCGATCGCGTTGGATGGCGGTTTAAGTTGCACTGTGGTCGCTAGGGAAGGGGATTTGTTTCGGTTGGAATTCGACCATTCTCTGATCGAGATATTGGCGCAAATCGGACATATGCCGTTGCCGCCTTATATCACCAGGCCTGACGACGAAGAGGATTTAGGACGTTACCAGACCGTTTTTGCGCGCGAACCGGGGGCTGTCGCCGCCCCGACGGCCGGATTGCATTTCGATCAGTCGGTAATGGATAGGCTGAAACAAAAAGGCATCAGAAAAACTTTCGTCACCTTGCATGTCGGTAGCGGTACTTTTCAGCCGGTTAGACTCGAGGATTTGACTAAACATGTTATGCATAAGGAATATTATGCTGTATCGCCGGAAGTGGTGGAGTTTGTAAAACAAACCCGTCAAAACGGCGGCAGGGTCGTCGCGATCGGAACCACAGCGGTTAGGGCGTTGGAGTCTGCGGCCCGTAGCGGGCAACTTCAAAGTGGTTTCGGCGAAACCGATTTGTTTATTACACCCGGTTATCGGTTTAAGGTTGTAGATGCCATGCTGACTAATTTCCATTTGCCGGAGTCCACGTTATTGATGTTGATTTCGGCCTTTGCCGGCTATGAACACGTGATGCATGCTTATCGGCATGCAGTCGCTCAGAAATATCGTTTTTTCAGTTATGGGGATGCGATGTTTTTAAGTTAAACCGCCATAGGAGAATAATTATGAAAACGTCCGATGCCAAACATGAATTCAGCCAGTTTTTACCGCAAAAGGGCTTGATTTACACCCGCGGATTTTTGATGCTGGCGATTGGCGTACTAATTGCCTTGGGTTCTATTATCGCTCCGAATGTAGGGATATTTTCCTTTCGGAACGCTTGGCTGCCGGTGGCCTCGTTCATTATTCTGGTGGTTGGTTGCATCGAAGGGTTTGATACCTATATTTCCCGGCGGACCAACCGCTTTTTCGCCAATCTGCAGTTTGCCATTCTCGATACCACCGTTGGATGGATGTTGTTCTTCAGCCTGAATTATCCAGCCAGCCAATTGGCGATTTTGATCGCGGCTTTTCTGATCATCAAAGGCTTATTTAGGTTAATCAGCGCTTATGTCGGCCAGTTCGCCAATGGCAAGCCGGCCATTATTGGAGGCGGAATCTCATTCGCTATGGGTTTTTTGATTTGGGTTCAATGGCCCGGCGAGTTTTCGAGTGCATTTTTGTCTTTTTTTCTCAGCGTTGAAATCGCCTTGCGCGGGTGGGCGCTGATTCAGTTCGCCAAGTGGTTGGGTGAGCTGGAAGGATAGCCGAATGAAATGCTGTCGCGCTCAGTATATAATGGGCCGTTTTTGAATAATCATCCGTTGTAATGCCAGCCAACAATCCGTTTTTTCCCGAACTACCGAAGCAATCGGACAGACCTTTATACTGGAGCGGTCTGAAAGGCTGCGGCGATTCTTTGGCGCTGGCCTCCGCCATCAAACGGGAAAAACGGTTGTTTGTCATTGTCACGCCGGACAATCAGACCGCTTTAAGACTCGAGCATGAGCTTGCTTTCTTTTTAAATCACGAGTTTCCGATCCTGAATTTTCCGGATTGGGAGACTTTGCCTTACGACGTATTTTCACCGTTACCGGAAATCATTTCCGAACGGATACGGACATTGGCGTTGTTGCCGGAAGTTAAGCGTGGAGCACTGGTTGTGTCGATATCGACGCTCATGCACCGGCTGGCGCCGCGCGAACATGTACTGGCCAATAGCTTTGCCGTGGAAGTCGGCGGGAATTTTAATTTGGAACTGAATCGCGCCAAACTGGAAGCGGTTGGCTACCAGTGCGTTTCGCAGGTGTATCAACACGCCGAATTTGCCGTCCGCGGATCGATCATCGATTTGTTTCCGATGGGCAGCAAACAGCCTTACCGTATTGAATTGTTCGATGAGGACATCGAATCGATTCGTACTTTCGATCCCGAGACGCAACGTTCGCTGGAAAAAATCGATAAAGTCGAGCTGTTTCCGGCGCGGGAATTTCCTTTTACCGATGCGGCGATCAAACATTTTCGACAATCCTTTCGCGCCCGCTTTCCCGAAACGTCGGAAAAAAATCCTATCTATCAGGATGTTAGTAAAGGCATCACACCGGGTGGAATCGAGTATTATTTGCCGTTGTTTGTCGAAACGACCGAATCTCTATTCGATTACCTGCCGGGAAACACTGTTTTGGTTTTGACCGCTGCATTTAATCAGGTGGCGGACAGCTTCTATAACGAGGCGGAAGAGCGCTTCCAGCAACGTAAATACGATGCTCATCGACCGTTGTTGGAACCGCCTGCTTTGTTTCTGAGTGCCGGGGAATTGCAAAGCCGGTCCGAATCCTTTATGCGCGTCGTTCTGGAGGAAAAGGCCGATGAGGCTCAGGTTTTCAATTGCATTAATTTGCCTGAACTGGCTATCGATACCCGTCTTAAAGAACCGGCTCAGCGTTTACGCCAGTTTGTCGAAACTTTTGCCGGTCGTATTTTGTTTGTCGCTGAAACTGCCGGCCATCGCGAGGCATTGATAGACAAACTCAAAAAGCACAAACTGAGTTTGAAACAGGTCGATGGTTGGAATCAATTCCTGGAGTCGGAGCAGCCGTTATCAATTCTGGTAGCCCCGATGGATCATGGGCTGCTGCTCGAAGAGCCGGCAATCGCCATCATCACCGAAAGTCAGCTCAGCGGTGAAAAAGTTCAGCAGCGGCGCCGTAGAAGACAATCCGCTGCGAAAGAGCTGGAAAATGTTTTCAACAATCTCAACGAACTGACCATCGGTTCGCCGGTCGTGCACCGGGAGCATGGCGTCGGCCGCTA
>JBNLEI010000083.1:0-15908 GCA_050304855.1 Methylococcaceae bacterium | reverse complement strand
CGGCTCGACCGAGTCAGTGAGTTATACGAATTCAAGTGGCTCGAGTGGCAGCTACTACCTTAAAGTGGCCGCTTTCGGCGGCGCTTACAGTCTAAACGACTCTTATGTTTTGACAGTAGAGCGATGACCCTGACACATCCTCGGAAAGGTTAACTTCAGGTGATTTTACAAAAGGCGAATATCAAGCAGCTGATACCCGGGGCGGATGAATGAAAGATTCTTCGAAAATTTTTTTCGTTATGTTTTTTTTGAGCGGCTGGGGCGTCGCGTCGGCAATTGAGTTGCAGTCGCCTCATGCTCGCCATTTGTCTCTGGGGCTTGGTCGTTCCGTAGCGGTTGAAGATACAGGCCTCATTGTTAAATTTAAAGCGGTCTTGGAAGATTCTCGTTGTCCGATTAACGCATTGTGCACATGGACGGGTAACGGCAAGGTTGAAATTGAAATCATTGATACTCAGGGCCATTGCGAAACTGCGGTTTTAAATACCGACGAGGAACCCAAAGCCACAAAGATCGATAAATTTAAATTGATTTTGATCTCGTTGGCTCCCCCAAGGGTCGATGGTCATACGATTTCTTCGGACGAGTACTCGGTGTTATTAAGAGTTGAAAGATGATTGTTGGGTTTATGGAGACTTAATTTCGATTCGGTAGATAAAGGCCGCCGGTTTTTACTGAATTTTTTAGAAATTGGAAATTCGTTCATCGATTGACATCAGAAAAAAATCATCATTCGGAATTGATCATTTTCGAAATCCCTTCGATATTGCTTGCTGATCTGGATATAGAGAGAATAGGAATTTTGCGGTGGGCGATTCTTAACTTTGTGATGAATCCTTTTAGGCCAGTTGTTTAAGTTCAATATACTTGCGCAAATATCGGCGTTTTTCTTCGCCTGCTGTGTTAAATTGATCTAAGATTAAAAATTGTTCTGGATTTCAATCAGGGGGACGCCGATGCTGGGGTCGAAAAAGTTTTTTTCCGTGATGCGCGGATGGGTGGCCAAAGATAAGCTGGCCGTTTTGTCCGCCAGCTTATTGCTTGGCTGCCAATCGGGAATAGTCAATGACGGTGCCGACTTGGCTGCGACCGAAGGCTATAGCGCGGCACAGACGGATAAGTTGTTTGTTGTCGATTGCCTTTTGCCCGGCCAAATACGTAGGCTGGGTGGGCAAGTGGCTTTTTTGTCCGCTCGTCGGCCGATTCGAACCACAGCGGGTGATTGCGAAATTCGCGGCGGTGAATATGTCGCTTATGATCGGGCTGACTATGCTTCGGCATTACGTGTGTGGCTGCCCCAAGCGCAGGAAGGTAATGCTGAAGCCCAGGCGACTGTCGGTGAAATTTTCGAGAAGGGGCTCGGGGGCGTTGCCGACCCGGAAATGGCGGCGCTTTGGTATCGAAAAGCTGCGACACAAGGGAATACCAGAGCGCAAATCAATCTCGGGCATTTATACGAAAAAGGCATTGGTGTCGAACAGAGTTTACCGGAAGCTTTGAATTGGTACCGTAAAGCATCGGGCTTGGAAAACACCGGTTTGCAATTTGCTTCGGTGACCGAAGTGGAGGTATCCGCCAGCTATGAAAAAAAGCTGAAGGATTTACGCGACACTTCGCAAAACTTTCAGAAACAAGCGGAAGATCTGCGGAAACAACTGAATCGGTCGCAACGAAATTATGCCGATCAACAAAAAAAACTGATCACGCTGAAAAATAAACTGGAACAAACCCGGGAGCAGTTGGAGCAGGAAAAAAGCAAGACCGGGGGAAACCGTCAGTTGATCGAAAAACTGGAAAAGGACTTACAAATTAATCAGTCTTCATATAACAGTCAAAAGGCCGCCATCGCTAAAATGGAATCCTCGATGGATAAAGAGAGCATCAAACAGGCGACAATTTCTACATCGGTCACGCAGCTGGCCAACCAAAAACAGGAATTGAAAAAGAAAGAAGCCGAATATCACGATGCTTTTATTCGCATAAAAAGCGAAATGAAGCAGATTGAGGAAAAATCGCGGTCGGCGGTAACAACTCAGGATAAATTGGCGGTGGAGCATATGCGTAGCAAACTCAATGCCGACAAGGCTGCTTTGTTGTCAATGGGAAAACAAATCAAACAGCTGAAATCCAGTATTGCGGAAAACGAACAAATCGTCGCCAGTCTGGAAAAAAACGGAAACGGAAATATTACCTTGGCCCAAGGGGGTATCGAAATCATCGAGCCGGCAATGGTGCTGACTCGCGGAGTGCCCAGTTATCAGCTACGATCCATTGCGGCGAGTAAAAAAATCATCGGTAAAGTCGCGGCTTTCGATCAATTGGAATCTCTGACCGTTAACGGATTGGCCGCTCCGGTGGATGAGCGTGGTATTTTTCAAAGCCTGGTGACGATTAAGGCCGATTTAAATCCGGTTGAAATTGTCGCCAATTATAAGAAAAGCGGTCCCAGTGTATTGAACTTCAATTTATTGGCAAAATCGGCTTCGCCGGATGTTATCGATCAGGCTCCGCCGGCGAAAGCGGTTGCCACCAGTTATCCATCGGTTAATTTCGGCCGTTTTTATGCACTGGTGATCGGTAATCAGGATTACAAACAATTGCCTTCTTTATCGACTTCGGTGGAAGATGCAAGGGCAGTGGACGAAGTTTTGCGGGTGCGATACGGATATAAAACGACCTTGCTGATCAACGCCAATCGGCATCAAATAATGACGGCATTCAACGACTTGCGAAAAGTCCTGACTAAGAACGACAATCTGTTGATCTATTATGCCGGTCATGGGGAAATTGATAAGTCCGACCAAAGCGCCTATTGGCTTCCCACCGATGCCGAGCCGGACAATTCGGCTAACTGGCTTTCCAGTCACAGTGTTACACAGTTTCTGAACATCATCCCGGCTAAACATATTTTGGTCGTGGCTGATTCCTGCTATTCGGGAGCGATGACCGAGAGTGCAGTGGCTCGATTACCCGAACAAATGGCCGAGGAGAAGCGTAAAAAATGGTTACAGTTCATGGTCAAACGCAAAGCCAGGACTGTTTTGACTTCAGGTGGCGTCAAGCCGGTTCTCGACACAGGAGGAGGGCGCCATTCCGTGTTTGCCAATGCCTTTTTGAGTGCGCTGAAAAATAACAGTGGGTTGCTGGAAGATTATGAATTATACCGCCTGGTTTCCGGTCGGGTTCAACGTTCTGCCGCTTCGGTCGGATTTCAACAGTCGCCGCAATATTCCGCGATGTTACATGCCGGTCACGAAGGCAGTCCGTTCTTTTTTGTACCCAAGGCCAATTAATGAATCATTATTGTGATTTTTTCGTTTTGATTAACTCACGGATATGAACAAACAAGAGCAGCCAAACGACGATGACCTGACCGTTCTCAATCCGACAATAAGTCGCAACGAACCAGACGATAAAACGGTCGTTCGCAGTTCGGTTAATGACAACGAGACGGTTGTCATGTCGGGCGGGAGGACCGTTCGGAACGACTCTGCCGAGAAATTAGGGGTCGGTTCGATTCTGCAAAAGCGTTTTGTGCTGAAGGAAGTGCTTGGAAGCGGCGGGATGGGTACTGTTTTCAGAGCGACCGATTTACGCAGACAGGAAGCGCAGGACCATCAACCCGACGTGGCGATCAAGGTCTTGAACGATGAATTCAAAGACGATCCCGAACTGTTCATTGCTTTGCAGCGTGAGACCAAAAAATCCCAGATTCTTGCGCATCCCAATATTGTGACGGTATATGATTTCGACCGTGACGGAAGCAACGTTTTCATGGTCATGGAATTGTTGGAAGGGAAACCTTTGTCTCAATACGTCAGAGACGAAGGCGCCGGAGGGATTCCGTTTAAAAAATCCTGGCATATCATCAAAGGATTGGCGCTGGCATTGGCCTATGCGCATAAAAAAAATATCATTCATTCCGACTTTAAACCGGGTAATGTCTTTATTACCTCTGACGGTGGAGTCAAAGTGCTCGACTTCGGTATCGCCTGCGCGGCCGTCAGATCGGATTCACATGCCGATGAAACGGTATTTAATGCTCGCGACTTGGGGGCGTTGACGCCCGCATATGCTAGCTTGGAAATGTTGCAGGGCGCGGATCCTGATCCGGCCGATGATGTTTATGCGCTGGCATGCGTTTGTTATGAAATTCTCAGCGGTAAACATCCGTTTGGGAAACTTTCAGCGCAAAAAGCATTGGAAGTTAATCTGGAAGTGCCGGCTATTCCAGGCTTGGATCGGCGGCAGCGAACGGCGCTGGTGCATGGATTGGCGTTTCGAAGGGAGCAACGTACTCCTACAATCGATGATTTTTTGGATGAGATCGAGCCGAAATCCATTTGGCCTAAACTTTTTGCCGCGCTGTTCGCCATAATTTTGTTGGGAGTTCCGGCAAGCTATTATTATGTGTTTAACGAATTTGAATTTGTTGACGACAAAATCGTTCAATTAACTCCTGAGCAAGTGTTGGAGGTTAAAGATTTACTGGAATTGGCGCAGATACATTTTGAGGTCGGTTATTTGACTGCACCGTCCGGTAGCAATGCGCTTTGGGCTTATCGGCAGGTTCTGAAAATCGATCCTTATAATCAAGAGGCTCAGAAGGGATTGAAGAAAATTGCCGACCATATCTTACAGGAAGCGCTGGAGCTTTATGATAGAGGAAATTATAAGGCTAGCCTGGCAAAAATAGAGGAAGGCCTTGAAGCAGTTCCTAAACACGAGCGGTTATTGAAACTTAAAGATCAATTGCTCCAATCCGCCAGTGAAACAATGTATTAATTATTGCGCATTGCTTTTTTAGTCGACTGGCGGAGTGAAATTGGGAGGAGCGGTTCCGGTTAGGCTATTCGCACTTGGTTTCGTCCGGCTTTTTTGGCCTTATACATGGCTCCGTCGGCGCGGTTAATAAATGACTGAATGTTGTCGTTACCGAGTAAAGTGCTGACCCCGAGACTGGCTGTCATATTCAGGGTTTGCATGCCGTAGGCTAATGTATGGTTTTCGATGGCTGCGCGGATTCGTTCGGCGATTTCGCCCGCTTTATCGAAACCGGTTTCGCTGAGTAAAATTACGAATTCCTCCCCACCATAACGAAAAATGATATCGCTGCTGCGAACGGTATCCTTAATCACTCCGGCAACCGAAGCCAGCGCGATATCGCCGCATTCATGACCGAAGTCATCGTTGATGGATTTAAAGTGATCAAGGTCGACGAAGATTAGTGACAAATGTTTTGAGTTGCGGTTAGCCAGTTTGTATTCGCGTTCAATCATATCGTTAAACGCAGCTCGGTTTTTGGCTTTGGTTAACGGATCGGTATAAACCATCTGCAATGCCCGTTTATAGAGCGTAGCGTTTTTCAGAGGATAAATCAGACAGCAAAGCAACGTTTCCAGCAAATCCATTTCTTCTTTTTTAAACCGTTGCTGACGCATCAGTTTCAATTCTCCCAAGTTTAGTTCCTCAATCACCAGGGAATAGGTACAAGAATGTCGGGTACTGATTCCGTTCCTGAATTCCAGGCCGAACAAGCTGTTACTATAGACTATACCGTTGTGCGGAATCATGGACTGGATTTTATTACTGAAAATCGTGATTAACTCATTGAAGTCCAGTGTGGTCTGCAATGCGCTACTAATATCGTAATGATGTAAACTTGCTGATTTGGCAGCTTCAAAGGTTTTATTGTTGACGACTGCTAAATTGGCAATTTTTTTTTCCATGACAGCATCCTCGTGCCCAAACTAAAATCGGTATGAGACAAGCGGTTTTCATGCCATATTGTTATTATCAAGAATAATCAATAGGTTATTGGTTTATAGGTAACGGTTTTTTGATTCTGTCAAAATATCGGCATAATTTTGCCGCAGTCTAAAAATTCTTTTAAGGTTCAGACCAAGTTTTTTTTCGCGATGGCCTAAAAAGTTTCAATTTAAGATTCCTTTAAGTTGCTTTTACGGATAATATTGCGCGTTGCAAAGGTCTTTTGCGATTATTTACTCGACTTTTTCGGAATAAATGAAACGATATTTTCAATTCTTTTTTTTAATAGTGTTTTTTTTATCTTCTTTTACAGCCGCAGCGGAACATGGGAAAGAGCGTATTATTGCAGGATGGCTCGAAACCGTAGTCCTCAGTCCCTGGCAGATTAAATTAAAGGCAAAACTCGACAGCGGTGCCAAAACTTCTTCAATTCATGCAGACAACATTGAAAGATTCAAGCGCGATGGTAAAGCGTGGGTACGGTTTGATTTGCCAGGAAAAGACCATAGAAAATCGGTCTCGCAAACAATTGAAGTGCCATTGTTGCGAGAAGTATTGATTAAGCGGCATAGATTGCCGTCGGTAACCCGGTCGGTTGTCGAACTGTCTTTTTGTATCAATGCCCACTTTTACACCACCCAATTCACATTGGCCGACAGAGGCAATTTCAATTATCCGGTGTTATTGGGGAGGCGTTTTTTACAAAATAATATTTTGATTGATCCTGCTGAAACCTTCATCCACACCAACCGGTACGCCGATGATAACTGCATGCCTCCTTCCAGTCATCCGAAGGAACAAGTGGTTGATAATCATTGACCTAATATACCGACAGGAAAATATAGTTTGAAAAATTTTCATGTAAATATACTGGCCCTGAGTTTGATTCTCATCAGTGTCGGTTTGTGCTTTTATAAAGTAACGGAACTGAAACTACCGTTGATGCCGGAGGAACAGGCCCAAATTTGGGCGGTAGAGGCGAGAATCAGCTTTAAAGCCAATAAAGGTCCGGCAAAGGTGGATTTGCAACTGCCGAAAAGTCCGCAAGACTATATTATTCTTGATGAAAATTTCATTTCGGGCCGGTATGGTATGACGTTGGAGGAAAGTGAGCCTAATCGTATCGTCAAGTGGACGTTACGCAGGCCGCACGGGAGCCAGGTTTTATATTATCGCTTACAGTTGATTGCCGATAAACAGCCTGTTTCCGTTTCTGAAAGTGCTCGCTATCCGCAAAAAAAGGCTTATCCGGAAATGATGCAGACCGCTGTTGACGCTCTGCTCGACGAGGTGCGCAGCAAGTCCGCCGATACCCGTTCCTTTACTCATGAATTATTGGTGAGATTGAATGCTAAAAACGCCAAAGACAATATTTTATTGCTTCGACAGGGCGCGGAAAAACCCGAACAGTGGGTGGAAAGAATTATCAGTATTTTGGCTGGTGCCCGAATTCCGGCGCGTCAGGCCAATATTCTGATATTAAAAGATGGTATAAGACACGGTAAGTTGACGCCATGGCTGCAGATCTACGACGGCAAGGAATGGTTGGCTTTCGATCCGACTAGCGTAGGCGATTCCGGGTTTCCGGAAGATTCGTTGGTTTGGCACATCGGTAGCGAACCGTTATTGAATGTCAAAGGAGGAAAATCCGCGAAAATAGAATTTTCGGTACATAAACAGTTTCAGGAAGCCGAGTTCGTCGCGCAGCAGCGTTCGGAAGTAAAAAATTCGAGCGTAATGGCTTGGTCATTATTCAATTTGCCGATTCAAACCCAAAACGTATACCGCATCTTATTGATGATGCCGCTGGGCGCGTTATTAATTGTAGTATTACGAAATCTGATCGGTATTAAGAGTTTCGGTACTTTTATGCCTATCTTGATTGCGTTGGCGTTTCGTGAGACAGAACTGGCGTGGGGGCTCGTGTTGTTTTGCATTCTGGTCTCGTTGGGGCTGATGTTGCGGTTTTACCTCGAATATTTACATTTGCTGTTGGTGCCAAGGTTGGCATCGGTACTGATCATAGTGGTTATATTGATGCTATGTGTCAGTTTGCTGACGCATAAATTAGGCATTGACCGTGGCCTTTCGGTTGCATTGTTCCCGATGGTGATTATCACCATGACTATCGAAAGAATGTCGCTGGTTTGGGAAGAACTGGGGGCGGGCGAGGCTCTGCAGCAGGGATTCGGCAGTTTGTTCATTGCGTCAATGGGTTACTTGCTGATGACCAATCCGATTTTGGAGCATTTAATTTTTGTATTTCCCGAGTTATTGCTGTTTTTACTGGGTGTCACGTTGTTATTGGGGCGCTACACCGGTTATCGGGTGACCGAATTGTGGCGTTTCAGAGCGCTATTAAAAGAATAATATGAGCTGGAAAAATTATTTGTTTCCGGTGCGCAAACTACGCGAATTCGGTTTGCTCGGCATGAATCAACGTAACGGAGATTTTATCTCCCAGTATAATCCGCGCAAATTCTATCCGTTAGTGGACGATAAATTGTTGACCAAGCAGTTGGCCATGAACGCCGGTATCGCCGTTCCCGAGCTATACGGTGTCATCGAAATCGAGCATCAAATTGCCAATTTGAGCAAGACGCTGGCTGATTATGATGATTTCGTAATCAAGCCAGCACACGGTAGCGGAGGAGAGGGTATTTTAATTATTAAGGGTCGCCGCAAAGGGCTGTATCGCAAGCTGAACGGTGTTCTGCTTACTGAAGATGAGATCGGACATCATATCTCCAATATTCTGAGTGGTATGTATAGTTTGGGCGGACAACCCGATAAGGCTCTGATTGAATACCGGGTAGAGTTTTCACCCGCCTTTGAACATATCAGTTACCAGGGCGTGCCTGATATTCGCACTATCGTTTTCCGAGGGGTGCCGGTCATGTCGATGTTGAGATTGCCGACCCGTCTTTCTGACGGTAAGGCCAATCTGCATCAGGGAGCTATCGGTGTCGGTATCAATTTAGCGACCGGCCGGACTCGATCGGGAGTTTGGCGAGAAGAAATCGTTGCGCTTCATCCCGACACAGGATTTGCGATTGACGGATTGGAGATACCATATTGGGAGCAGATTATGTGTTTGGCCGCCGGCTGCCAAGAGTTGGTTTCGCTAGGGTATATCGGTGTCGACATCGTGCTGGATTCTCGGTTAGGGCCGCTGATGCTCGAAATCAATGCCCGTCCCGGGTTGAGTATCCAAATTGCTAACCGGAAGGGATTGTTGCCGTTTTTAGAAGAGATTGCAAGTATTCGGGAATTGCCCGACTCGGTTGAGGGGCGAGTCAGGCTTGGACAACAACTGCATGGCGGATAAAAAACGGTTAAACTGAGACTGTTCTTTGAATGAGCGCTTGACGTTTAATTCGGCAAAAGGAGAGATTTCGTGAGCGACCGTACCTCTACACCGTTTCCATCAGCGCGCGAAGATGTTGATAATGTCAGTTACCAGCCCTGTACAGAACAAACATTGTCGCCGTCCTATGTGTTGGCCTATGACGATCTCGATTTTATTATGCGGGATGAGTTGCGGCCGATTCGGCTGCAACTTGAGTTATTGAAACCTGAGTTGGCATTTCAGGAGCATAGGATCGAATCGACGGTAGTGATTTTCGGTAGCGCCAGGATCAATGAACGGGAGGAAAATTTACGTAAACTTGCCGATTGCGAAAAAGCGTTGGCAGCCGCTCCGGAGAATTTCCAGTTGCAACAGGACGTTAAAATCGCCCGGCGCATTGCCGAGAAAAGCCGTTATTACGATGAATCGCGCAAATTGGCGGAATTAATTACTCGTCATGCGCAACAAAACGGTAATTCGCCCATCGTGATAACCGGGGGCGGGCCCGGCATTATGGAGGCGGCTAACCGTGGCGCCGACGATGCCGACGGCTTGAGCGTCGGTCTCAATATCGTCTTGCCGACCGAGCAACAACCAAACTGTTATATTACCCCCGAATTATGCTTTCAGTTCCATTATTTTGCGATCCGCAAAATGCATTTTCTGTTACGTGCAAAAGCATTGGTTGCTTTCCCCGGTGGTTACGGCACACTCGACGAATTATTTGAAACCCTGACACTGATTCAGACTCGTAAAGTGAGTCGGGTGCCAGTGATTCTTTTCGGTCGAGAATATTGGAATAAAGTCGTGAACTTTGATGCGCTATACGAAGAAGGTGTTATTTCTCAAACCGATTTGGATTTGATCCGGTTCGTCGAAAGCGCCGAAGAGGCTTGGGAATTAATTAAGAATAACTGTTAACGTCACTGGAGCGCGGGTTATGGCTAAGCTGACTTTTTTGGGCGGCGTCGGGCAAGTGACTGGCTCCTGTTATCTGCTGGAGACATCGACAGGTAAGTTGTTGTTGGAGTGCGGATTATTCCAGGGAGGGCGGGAAGCGGATAATCTGAATGCGGCTGACTTTGCATTTGCTGCCGCCGATATTGATGCAGTGGTACTGTCACATGCCCATTTGGATCATTCCGGCAGGTTGCCCAAACTTTATCAACAGGGTTTTCGCGGCGCGGTTTTTCTAACCGACGGCAGTTTTCATTTATTGGATTTAATGCTTAAGGACGCCGCAGCATTGCAGTTGCGCGATGTCGAATGGGAAAACAAACGCAGACAACGAAAAGGTAAAGACCCGATTCAGGTGCTTTATACGATGGAGGATGTCGATCAGCTGCTGCAATTGCGACAACCCCATCCGTATGGGGTTGAGTTTGAAGCGATACCGGGGGTATCGGTTAAACTCAGCGAAGCCGGGCATATTTTGGGTTCGGCAATTGTTTCAGTCACGATCAACGAAGGCGATGAAACAAAAAAATTGGTTTTTTCCGGCGATTTAGGCAATCGTAACTCGCCTTTGTTGAGAGACCCTAAAACCATTGCTGATGCCGACGTTTTGTTGTTGGAATCGACTTACGGCGATCGTGATCATAAGCCGCTGCAACCGACTTTGGACGAATTCAGGGAAATCCTGGAAATGGCGAGAATCAGCGGCGGCAATGTCATTATTCCGGCATTCGCAGTAGCCAGAACGCAGGATCTGATTTACTGGTTGGGTAAATTCCAGCGCGAAGGGAATTTGCCGCAACGGCAGGTTTTTCTGGACAGTCCGATGGCGATTAGCGCGAGTCATATTTATGAACAACATACCGACCTATTCAACAATGATGACCGCGAATTTGCCGCATTAGCTAAGCAGGGTTGGCAAGCCTGGTTACCTAATTTGGTTTATGCGCAAACTCCCGAGGAATCGATGGAGATCAACCAAATCGAAGGGGGAGCACTCATCATTGCCGGTAGCGGTATGTGCACCGGGGGACGTATTCGCCACCATTTAAAATACAATTTGTGGCGGAAAAACGCCCATGTCGTGATTGTGGGTTTTCAAGCCCAAGGAACTTTAGGTCGCGATCTGGTTGATGGCAAGAAATATTTTTCCATTGTCGGTAGCCAGGTTCGGGTGGCTGCAAGCATTCATACGTTGGGCGGGCTTAGTGCCCATGCCGACCAAAGCCAGTTGTTGAGTTGGGCGGCAGGGTTTAGCGAACCCAAGCCGAAATTGTATTTGGTGCATGGTGAGCCCACCGCTGCGATGTCGCTAAAAACCAGCTTCAATCGGATGGGTTGGCTGGCCTCTATTCCTCAGGTCGGCCGGCAAATCGAATTCTGAAACAGCGTTTTGCCCGGATGGATTGATCGGAAGAGTGATGTTTAATTTAAAAAAGCCCCAGTTGTACCTGGGCGACTTCCGACATCATTTCCCTTGACCAGGGCGGATCCAGCACAATTTCGACGTTGACCGAATCAACGCCGGCTAGGGCGCGGATGGCTTTTTCGACATCGCTTTGAATGACGGGCCCCATTCCGCAACCCGGTGCGGTCAGCGTCATCATAATATGAACGTCGTTACCGCCTTTTTCGTTAGGTGTGACATTGCAATGGTAAACCAGCCCCAAATCGACGATATTGACCGGGATTTCCGGGTCGTAAACCGTTTTCATCACTTCCCAACAGTTTTTTTCCACCGATGCCGCATCGGTTTCAGAAACCAGCGTATGCAGTTGATGCGGCTCTTTACCTAATGCATCGGCGTCGCTACTGGAGATTCGCACCATATGGCCGTGTTCGGTCACGACGGTAAAATTGGCGCCCAACGCTTGATGAATCGTGACTTCATGACCTTTACTCAACGTGCCGTGATTTCCGTCAGGTACAGTCACGACATTGACATCACGGGTTAATTTGACAACTTCTCTTTCTGACATAATTTTCTATGCGTCTTCGAATGTTTGAGCATCGATAACCTGACCGGTCACGCCCAGACTGTTATCGCTGAATAAATAGATATAAGCGGAATCGACCGAGTCCATAGCGGGTAAACGGCTTTTATCTTCCGCCGGGTAGGCTTTTTTTCGTAAAGGAGAATCGACAGGTCCGGGAATAATGGTGTTGACCCGGATTTTCTGTGAGGATTCCAATTCTTCGGCCAGAATTTTGGCAAATCCTTCCAGTGCAATTTTTGAAACTCCGTATGCACCGGTGTAGGCGCGCGCGTTTCGCGCCGACGAATCTGAGGTAAATACAATTGATGCGCGCTCGCTTTTTTGTAGCACGGGCAGCAATACCCGAGTCAGTAAAAACGGAGCGTTGAGATTGACGTTCAGGGTATGCCCCCATTCCTGAGTTTTGATATTGACGACCGGACTAAATGCACTTAGGTCGACTGCGGAATGCAATAAACCCTGTAGAGATCCGTATTGGCGTTCAATAGTTTCTGCCAGCTCGATATATTGATTTTCATTGGCGCCGGCCAGATCGAACGGATACATGGTCGGTTCGGTATCGCCATTGTCCACGATGCGGTCGTAAACCTGTTCCATCTTTGGGATGTTCTTATCCAGCAGTATAATATGCGCCCCTTGCCTGGCTAAAGCGACGGCTGCAGTTCCGCCTAGTCCTCCGCCGGCCCCGGTAATGAGTATGACGCGATGTTTCAGTAGCATAGCGAAGATTTAATCCAGGTAGTGATTTGTTCGGGCGATGCAATCAAGCCGTCGGCTCCCCACGTGCTCGGCTGATCATCGCTTTTTAAATAACCGTACAGGGCTGCCAAGGTTTTCATGTTGGCGTTTTTACCGGCAGTAATATCGTGGATGGCATCGCCGATATAGACGCAGTTCTCCGGTTTGACATGCGCCTGCCGGCAGGCTGTTAACATCGGCTCGGGGTGGGGTTTACTGTTGGCGGTGGTATCACCGCTGACAATGCAGGCCGCCCGTTTAGTCAGATTCAGAGCCGCCATTAACGGCAGTGTAAAACGTTCCAATTTGTTGGTGACCACGCCCCATTTTAGGCCGAGATTTTCGATTGAATCCAGGGTTTCAGCCATGCCGGTAAAAAAACGACTGTGCTCGGCAATATTCATCTGATAATCGTCAAGCATGTCCGCCAACATTAGCTGTTTTAACGCATCGTCGGCATCGGTTGCCGCCTGGGCAATCATGGCAGCGGCACCATACGAAATGTAAGGCCTGATTTGTTCAACCGAGGTTTCAGCGAAGCCGAATTTTTCAATCGCCCGGTTTAGGCAGGCGACCAAATCAGGAGCGGTATCGACCAAGGTGCCGTCCAGATCGAACAAGACACAGGCCAGTCGGAAATCAGAGCACATGACTTAATCGGGACGTTTAAAAGCAGCAATATAATTGACGTCTATATCTTTACTCAGACTGAAACGCTTGCTGAACGGATTGTATTCGATTCCGATCAAGGCTTGCAGTTCTAGGCCGGCTTGTCTGGCGGATTGGCTAAGTTCCGAAGGCTTGATGAAGGTCTTGTATTCGTGGGTGCCTTTCGGCACCATTTTCAGCAAATATTCGGCCGCGACAATTGCCAACAGATAGGCTTTAGGTACTCGGTTGAGGGTCGAGAAAAACACCGTGCCGCCAGGTTTGACCAAGTGGGCGCAGGCGCCGATAACGGAACCAGGGTCTGGGACATGCTCCAGCATCTCCATGCAAGTGACATGGTCGAAGCTCGCCGGATGTTGTTCGGCCAAAGCTTCCGCGCTGATTTTCTGATATCGCGCATTAACTCCGGATTCCAGACTGTGCAATTCGGCAATATCGATCAATTCCTCGCTCAGATCGATACCTAAAGCTTCGGCACCGGCTCTTGCCAGTCCTTCGGTCAAAATGCCACCACCGCAACCGACATCGACCACTTTTTTTCCAATAAGATCGGCGTGCTCCTGGATAAAGCGCAGGCGCAAAGGATTGACGTCATGCAGGGTTTTGAATTCGCCATGCGGATCCCACCAGCGCTCGGCTTGGGAACCGAATTTGTGAATTTCATGCGGATGTACGTTTTCTGTCACTGTCATAAGGGAAGGTCGGTAAAATATCGTGATAGTGTACTATATTACTGGGTTATTCGTCATTTGTTGTCGTCTGCATACAGTCGATTACGCCACCCATCGATTTTTGTGTGCAGATCGGAAAGATTAATCGTTGTCAATTGGCGTTGTTTCATCAATTGTCTGCCTGCGACCCAGACATCGGTGACCTGATGGCGGGAGGCCGAATAGACGATTTGAGACAGGGGGTTATATAAAGGCTGGGTTTCCAGGCCGGACAAATCGATTGCCGTAATATCCGCAGCTTTGCCGGGCAGTAGCGAGCCTGTTTCGTGATCGATGGAGAGGGCTTTAGCTCCGTTAATCGTCGCCATTTGCAAAGCGGTCATTGCCGGAACGGAGGAAGCGTCGCCGCTGACCCCCTTGCCCAATAACGCCGCGGTGCGCATTTCTCCGAGCATGTCGAGATCGTTATTGCTGGCGGCACCGTCGGTGCCCAAGGCGACGTTGATGCCCGCTTTTAGGCATTCGGCGACCGGGCAGAAACCACTGGCTAGTTTAAGATTGGATTCGGGGCAGTGCACGATATGGGCGCCGGTGCCGGCGTAATGTTCGATTTCAGATGTCGACAGTTGAGTCATGTGAACCCCGATAAAGGCGGGAGTCAATAAGCCGATAGTGTCTAAACGCTGAAGCGGCGTTTGTCCGCTTAAGCGTTTTTGCTCGTCGATCTCATGACGGGTTTCGTGAACATGCATGTGAATCGGAAGTTCCAGTTCGTCCGACAGTGTGCGAATACGATTTAAGGGATCGTCAGACACGGTATAAGGGGCGTGCGGTGCGAAAGGTGTGGTAATCAGCGCCTCATGACGGAGTTCGTCGTGCAGAGCGAGGCCTTTTTCAAGATAGCCATCGCTGTTTTCCGCCCATGCCGAAGGAAAGTCGATGGTGATAAGGCCTATGCTGGCGCGTATGCCGTGATGTATCGCTCGGTGGGCGGTCACTTCGGGAAAAAAATACATGTCGTTGAAACAGGTGGTTCCGCCACGTACCATTTCAGCGATAGCCAGATCGGTGCCGTCACGGACAAACGATTCGCCGACCCATTTTTGTTCCAGCGGCCAGATGTGGTGTTGCAGCCAGTCCATCAGGTGCAAGTCGTCCGCTATGCCGCGCAGCAAAGTCATGCTGGCGTGGGTATGGCAATTAATCAGTCCCGGAATTAGCGCGTGCGAGGCGAGTCTTTGTAGCGAACGTGGTTGATAACGTTGATGTGCAGTCGCATGTGGCAGCAGCTCGACAATTTTGCCGTCGTCAATGACCAAACTATGGTTTTCGTGGATTACGAATGCCGGTTCGACAGGTATAATCCAGCGTGCTTCAATAATGAGATCGACTTGCATAATGTTTTCCTGAATGAGTCGGGCGGAATTATAACTTTTTAGCGATTGTTTAAATAATCAATGAGTGAAAATACCCAATTAAGCGTACAGGCTGTGGAATGGACCGGGCTTAGTCTGAAGATTTTGGATCAGCGTTTGTTGCCAGAACAAATCAGTTATCAACAGTACCACGATGCGGAAGGCATCGCAGCCGCCATTAAACATATGCAGGTCAGGGGCGCTCCCGCGATCGGCATTGCCGCCGCCTACGGTGTGGCGTTGGCGGTGAAACAACGTATCGAAGAGCGGCCGGAGGACTGGCGTCAGGCGGTCGATGAAGATATTCGTTTACTGGCGGAATCACGGCCGAATGCGGTGAATTTGT
>JBNLEI010000082.1:0-2518 GCA_050304855.1 Methylococcaceae bacterium | reverse complement strand
CAACATCTGCCGGATTTCACCCGGCCTTTGAAACACGAGCGGCGATAAACGAAGCGCCGATTGCACAACGAATGTGAATTGGTATGGGTAAATATCCATAAGCAACTGTCCGACTTGTTTAGGGTCGATAATCGCTGCCCGATGCTTCACTTTTTGCGCGGGTATCTGCTTGGCTACCGGTTGAGCCGGATCATAATCGGTGTAGCCATGCACGATCGCATAGGCAAATATCGAACTGATCTCCGAATGCAATCGATGTGCTGTCTCGAGTTGTCCCCTTTCAATGATCGGTTTTAAAGTGGCCAACACGTCTACCGATTTAATGTCCTGAATCGGCGTACTTCCTAATATTGGAAAAGCCAAGCGTTCAATCCGGCTTTGTTTTCTTTTGTGCGTCACCGCCGTTGTTAAATGCTTCGTAGACTCAAACCATTTTTGGGTTATATCGGCGAAACTGTTTAGAACAGGCAGACCTTTTTCAATTCGCTGCTGGTTGACCTGGGCCACTTGCTTGGCTTTTTTGGTCTTTCGCCTTAACTCGGCTGGATCCTTCCCTGTGGCAAGAAGTTGTTTTGCTTCGTCTGCTTTGCTCCGAGCAATAGCCAACGTCACGGCCGGATAAGCGCCTAATGCAAGCCGGGTCCGTTTTCCCTCCAACGAATAAACAAATTGCCACAGCTTAGAACCATTCGTTTTAACCCACAGGTACAAGCCGCCGCCATCGTTGATGAAATAGTTTTTTTTCCCTGCTTTTGCCGCCCTGTAAACCGCGTCTTTATTGAGTTTCTCAGCCATTTTGTGTACTCCAAGTGTGTACTCGCGTTACTCGCTTTTCAAAAGTACACACAAAGATACACACTTTAGCGTGTATTTGGCTAGATTTTATTGGACATGGGTGGACATAAAAAAACCCGCTAAGCCTTATGGCTCGCGGGTTTCTGGACTTTCCTAGATTTCCTAGGACTTTCATCTGGTACCGAGGGCCGGAATCGAACCGGCACTCCCGAAGGAACTGGATTTTGAATCCAGCGTGTCTACCAGTTTCACCACCTCGGCAGAGTCTGAGTATTATAACAGAGCAATTTATTTTGCCAAGCGCTTTTTTACCGATCAAGCCTCCAACACAACGGCCGCTTTCAACTTTTTCATGGCATTCTTTTCCAATTGCCGGATACGTTCGGCCGACACATTGTAGCGCTCCGCCAATTCATGCAGTGTCGCTTTTTCTTCGGCCAACCAGCGGCTTGCCAGAATATCCCGACTGCGTTCGTCCAGCTCTGCGATTGCCGAACTCAACAAGTCTTCCTTATGCCCTTTCCAATCCTCGTTTTCCAGCAGTATTGCGGGATCCGCGCCTTGCTGTTCCAAATAATGGATAGGGGCTGAAACAGCGTCATCCGATCCATCGTCCATCGGCAGGTCGAACGCCATGTCGCGTCCGTCCAGGCGTTTTTCCATTTCGTAGACGGTTTTGACGTCTACATCGAGATTCTCGGCAATCGCCTCGGCATCGTCCTTACTAAGCCAGCCCAAACCGGTTTTCGACTTGCGCAGATTGAAGAACAACTTGCGTTGCGCTTTAGTCGTGGCCACTTTGACGATACGCCAGTTTTTGATGACGTATTCGTGAATTTCCGCCTTGATCCAATGTACGGCGAACGATACCAAACGAACGCCCATGTCGGGATCGAAGCGTTTTACCGCCTTCATCAGTCCGACGTTGCCTTCCTGCATGATGTCGGCCATCGGCAGACCGTATCCGCTGTAGCCTCGGGCAACATGAGCGACAAAACGCAAATTCGACATTACCAGCTGGCGAGCCGCTTCCAGATCGCCCATCTCTCTGTACCGGTAAGCCAGTTCGCGCTCCTGTTCGGACGTCAGTTGTGGAATCTGATTGATCGCGCTCAGGTAGGAATCGAACGTTCCGACCGATAAGTTGACTGGTAAAGCTAATGCATTACTCATATTCACCTCGTATCTATTAATATTCTTGAATTTTAGCACTCATGCATTCAGAGTGCTAATCTAAATGCGAGTTCCCTTCCGGGATAAATAATTATTGCGGTTTGATTTGCCGCAGTTGCGAATGAAGGACCATCCAGGCCCCGAGAGCGCCGGAAAACGAGGATAACATCAGTAATATTATCGACTCGGAAAAGTTCAGATACAAAATATGGAAACTGCCGTCATATAGCAGGGAAAGCCGTTCCAGAGGATTTTGCAACACCAGCACCATGAATGTAATGATCAGCCATGCCATCACACCGGCAAAAAAACCCAGCCACAGGCCGGTATAGATGAAAGGCCTTTGCACGAATGCGTGGGTGGCGCCGACCAGTTTCGCGATCAGGACTTCTTCCTTGCGATTCTGCAGTTCCAACCGGATCGTATTGCCGGTGATGAAAATGACGGCAACCGCCAGGAGGGTATTGAGCAACGTCACGCCGCGCCCGGCCAACTGCATGATGCTTTGCAGCCGCTTCACCCACTGCATGTCCATCTGCACGAAATCGAC
>JBNLEI010000081.1:0-3157 GCA_050304855.1 Methylococcaceae bacterium | reverse complement strand
GCTTATACAGACGCGGTTAAATGATCGCTTACATTCTTCCTTATGGCCTAACTATTGAATAGCAGGCAAATCTGCCTGCGTATCTTGATATTACCCGGCTTTTCGGGCACTTTTGCCTTGATATTTTGAATAGCAGGCATTTTTTCCCTGATAACTTGATATTAGCCGGAAAATCAGGCAAATTTGCCTGCATATTTAATATGCAACCGATCTTAGCTGTTAATCAATTGATGTCAAGCGCAAATTCGTCAAGTCTTTTACATGAGGTGTGTCGTATCATGCGGCTCAAGCATTACTCCATTCATACGGAACGCAGTTATTGCGATTGGATTAAGCAATTCGTGAGATTTCATCGTATGAAAGAGAAATCGGATTTGTTCGAAAGTAGTGAGACTAAAATTGAAGCTTTTCTAAGTCATCTGGCCACGGAGCGCAATGTGGCTGCTTCCACGCAGAATCAGGCGATGAATGCTCTGGTGTTTTTGTACAAGCAGGTTCTAAACAAACCTTTGGAAAAGAGGATCGATGCGGTTCGTTCCAATAAATCCCGGCGTATACCTGTGGTGCTGTCGCCGGAGGAGGTCGGAATGATATTGGCTCGCCTGGAAGGTGTGCCGCAGTTATTGGTAAAAATATTATACGGTAGTGGTTTGCGGATCACCGAGGCTTTAAGGCTAAGAGTGCAGGATTTAGATTTTGATTACAGTCAGATTACCGTGCGTTCCGGAAAGGGGAACAAAGACAGGGTAACGACCTTTGCAGTATCGCTGGAGCCATTGCTAAGCAATCACCTGAAAACGGTGAAGACCATTCATGATAAGGATTTGGCCGATGGCTACGGCGCCGTCTATCTGCCTTTCGCCCTGGCGAAAAAAATATCCGAATGCGGAAAGGGAATGGAGATGGCAGTATGTTTTTCCGGCGCGGGCATTGTCGGTCGATCCCAGAACCGGACAGACCAGACGCCATCATATCGATCCTTCGTTGGTCAATAAGTCGATCCGGTCGGCGGTTCGAAAGGTCGGTATCGACAAAAAGGTCAGCGCACACACGTTCCGCCATAGTTTCGCCACGCATTTGCTGCAGCGCGGGACCGATATCCGAACCATTCAAGCATTATTGGGACATAACGATTTGGAAACCACGATGATTTATACCCATGTTTTGAACCAGGGCGGACACGGTGTTAAGAGTCCGCTGGATGATTTGCAAATCTAATGTTGTCCTTGGGCCAATCGACTCGTTCCAAACAATCTTCGCGCTATTGTATATTCCATTGAAAGGGTTCATAAGAAGTGCTTCGTTTCATACGAATCCTATAGCTATTTGGGAGGCGTGGGCCGTCGAAGGTTTCTCAGGGCTGTCAAGGTGAGAAGAAACTGAATAGTTGCCAGCGAGGCAAGCAAATTTTACCTTTCCTGCCCCGACAGATGTGAAACGGCAGCTACAAGAGCGGCGGAGCCAATCAAGCAATGTAATACCATGTCCCCTGAGTTGCCGAATGCATCAAAAAATATTTTGTGGAGCCAGCCCCAGCGACCAATTAGAGTAGGGGGGGAAGGATGGACGTACTCGATGCGGCCAATGTAAATGCCCAGATTGAGACACCCAAACAGACGCGCTCCTTGGTTTTGTCAGTCGGCTTCCGGTTGTCAGGTTGTCCGCGCCATATTTTCATGAAGAAGCCCGGCAATAAGTGTAACCGGATGTCAAAAACTTCATATCGATGCATGAACGGCGCAGCTTCTGGCGGTTCGTGTTGACGCGATTCTTGGGCATGAATATACTTTGTAATAACATTGGTTATAACTTTAGAGGAGCGCCGCCATGCTTAAAGTAAAAGTAACCCCTATTGGCAATTCCATGGGAATAGTACTGCCAAAAGAAGCGCTTACAAAACTCAAGGTCGAAAAAGGCGATGTTTTGTATTTGGTAGACGGACCTGAGGGGCTCACGCTTACGCCTTACCAGCAGGATTTTGAGAGCCAGATGCAGGCTGCCGAAAAGATAATGAAAAAATACCGAAACGCCCTCCATGAACTGGCGAAATGAATGAGCCGATTTGGATTTTGCCAGAAATCGTGACATCCGTTCACCAAATGCTACTGGCGGAACATGGTGGCGCACTTGGCATACGCGATGCGGCTCTTCTTGAATCGGCGTTGAACCGGCCTCGGCAACGATATGAATATGACAATAATGCGTCTATTTTCGATCTAGCTGCTTCTTATTGCTATGGCTTAGCCAATAATCACCCTTTTATAGATGGAAACAAGCGCATTTCTTTAACGATTGCGGCTATATTTTTAGAAATAAATGGATACTCCTTCAATGCGCCTGAACCTGAAGCAGTTGTTATGATCGAAGATCTTGCTGCGGGTAATTTAACGGAAAAAAACCTATCTGAATGGTTCTCAAAATGCTCCCATTACAGTGCCTAGCTATTGAATAGCAGGCAAATCTGCCCGCATATATGATTGCCGCCCTCGATGTTCGTTAACGGTGTATTGCCAAGCGCATGCTCGTTCATACATTCGGCAATTTTCATAAATGCTTGGCAGACTAATCCATTGTTGAATTTTTTACGTTCGGCAAAATCTATTCTCTGTTCCGGTCGATGTAGGCCGTTTTCGTCGTGTTTTCATTCCGTGCAGACACGGTGTGACCAGTCCCTTGGACGATTTGCAAATCTAACGTTGTCTTTGGGCCAATCGCCTCGTTCCAAACTCTCTAAACGCTATTGTATATTCCGCTGAAAGTGGTATGTTGGCCGATATAGGGGGGGAATCGGCATCGCGCCGTTCGGCCTGGATCAGTAACCGGAGGAGCGGAACTTACGCCATGCATGAAATGTCGCTGTGCGAAAGCGTGCTGGACATCATCGAGGAGCAGGCCGTGGCGCAGAACTTTTCCCGCGTGAAAATGGTCCGGCTGGAAATCGGCACGCTGTCTTCGGTAGAGCCGGAGGCGATGCGGTTTTGTTTCGACGCGGTTATGCAGGGCTCGCTGGCCGACAAGGCGCGTTTGGAGATCATCACCGTAGAAGGCCGCGGGCGCTGTCTGCAATGCGGTCATGAGGTCGTCATCCGGCAGCGTTACGATGCCTGTCCCCGTTGCGGCGGTTTTCGACTGCACGTCGAAGCCGGCGAGGAAATGC
>JBNLEI010000080.1:0-1743 GCA_050304855.1 Methylococcaceae bacterium | reverse complement strand
ACGGGCCCGGACGATACTGGGACGAACCGGCTTTTGGTCATGCTCTACCGATTTCAAGTCAAAAACGATTTGCCGCCCGTCTTCCGAAACGCGCGTAGTGATTTTAAAAACGAAATCCCTGTCGCTGAGGGGCCAGGGAAGGTGCTGACGGTTATAATCGATGCGCGAAGTCGGCCCGAGGACTTCGACGATATCGGCTTCCACCATGCCGTTTATCCATTGATCGGCTATTTCGATATCGGATAGTACCGCAATAATATCCGCCATCGAATGATCCAAAATATCGATGCCTTTGAAAGCAACCAGGTCTAATCCATCGACGTTCCCGGCATAGACCTTGATGTTGGGATCCACATCGATTTCCTTCCAGTCGATTTGGTAGGCCGGCGAATCGAAACTGAAAATCGAAGATAACAATAAAAAAAGAGTTTTGATTGGCATCGTAATCGGTGGCAGGCGGTGTGTTACAAGACTAAGCCGACTGCAGGCAAGCGGTCAATAGCTCAAGCATTTTTTACATGGAAGGCTATTAACAAACTTCAGGTGGTATGAAAGTCTGGACCTAGGCTGACAATTTTTAAAAATCAATCACAATTAAATCGTACAATCACAGTGCAGCCGATCTTGGCCAATTGCCGACTTTTGAGGTTGATTTCTGAATGGCGGGTCCT
The DNA here is from genome assembly GCA_050304855.1 of Methylococcaceae bacterium. Classification (GTDB taxonomy): domain Bacteria; phylum Pseudomonadota; class Gammaproteobacteria; order Methylococcales; family Methylomonadaceae; genus Methylomarinum. Next base: position 1,072 of record JBNLEI010000080.1, on the reverse strand, counting down.
TGTCTGAAATTGCTAGTTTAGTTTAGCACTTTCTATGCAGGGTAGCGCCGTTAGCTGCATTCTCTTGTTAGCCGCCAATCTGCTATTCGCCTTTCTTGCTCTTTGATGTCTCTCCCTCAAATCCTTTGCGATCATAGGCTCCAAATAGACTTGGATCCAGGCCCTTACGGTCGAATATACCCTTCAACGCGATATTACCCATCTGAGGGCCCTCCTCGGTCATGGTCACCCACATAATGTGATCGACGTTACCAGGACCCTCGTGGTGAAAAGACGCACCCGTCGGACCCATAGTGATGTATTCATAACCATCGATGTTATCGTAATCGTAATAGTGCAGATGGCCAGCAAAAATTGTATGTTTTCGACCCTTTAGCATTGCCTGAATCTTCTTGAAGCTTTTCGACGGCTTCTCCCAGCATGGCTCATGCATGAACAGAAATGTCCAACGAACATCTGGGTGATTATCAAGTGTCTGCCTGATCCAGGCCAGTTGCTCTTTGTTAAATTCGACTGGCGTGCTCAGCCCCGCGATGACCGATTCATCGGACATAAACTCCTTCAGCATGGCCTGGGCTCTTGCCGGGTCCTCAACCTGCAAACGGTTGTACTGTTCGATTTTCTCCTTCATTTCTGGTGGTGGTGCAGGCCGGTTGTATTCGGTATCTAGAACTAGGAACAACACGTTTTTGTACGAGAAGTAGTAGTATGTTGCGCCGTATCGATTCAGCCACACCTCTCTTGCGGTCTTGTTTGCAATGTCGTGGTTACCCGCCGTCTTAAAGAACGGCATATCGAGCACATTCAGCCATGAATCCGCCTCATTCCACTCCATGTTTAACTCGGCAGCTTGATCGCTGTAACCTTCAATCAGGTCCCCGACATTGATGACGAACTCCGGTTGGAGCAGGTTGATTTGCTGCATGGCTATTTGAAACGTTTTCAGTACATTGGCCCCGCCGGTTCGGTCGCCAATAATCACAAATTGGAATTCCATGGGGGAGTTCTGGAAGGTCTTCGCAGTCCAAGGTTTTGCTCCGGCCAGGCGCTCCGTTTCATATGAGAAAGGTTG
>JBNLEI010000079.1:0-3842 GCA_050304855.1 Methylococcaceae bacterium | reverse complement strand
CAGACAGAAAGGCTTGTTTCAACGTCTCCCGATCCGGCGGATTCTGCCAGGCGGTCCGCCATTTTCGGCTGTTTTTCGGTGCCCATGTGGTTTGCAACAGGCCGATGAAAAGCTGGTACAAGCCGCCCTTTAAATCGGCGCGTGGCGACACTATGTCGACAATCGGGTTGTCCGACTCGACACCGTCGACGATCCGCCAAAGTCCCTGCAGCTTTTCTCTGTCGCCATTGCGGCGAAGCACGGTTAGCCATACGTCTTCGAGCAAATTCATAAAATCTCTCAATCATTAATTATCACGACTTACCTGATCTAGGTAACTTACATTTCAGAAAACGCGTTACTTTGTTTCCCTTTGAAGCAAACTTACCAAGACAACCAGTAATGCTAGTGCAATCAGTCCATTAGGACTGATTCCGCTTATCGTCCGAATTAAGCTTTCAATAGAATTAAGCATCGATATCGCCTTCAAAACTTCAGAAGGCCAAATCATACCATGAACGTTATCACTTCTTAAGCTATTACAGTAGTTTTTATGGTAATATCCTAAGCGTTCCCTAAAACATTTAGGGATGAACCGCTATTACAGAAATTTTTGTGAATAGCGAATTGGCGTTCCCCACACCCTTGGGGCTATATAAGGACGGAAGATTCATTCTTCCGTCCATACAATAGGTTGAAGTGATAAGCTCATTCATCTAGTCTCCTGATGAAAAGCAAGATTTCATTATCGATCAACAAACCGGATTTTCTACTGTATAAAACGTCAACCAAATTACCTCTTTCGTCTAATCCTTTTCCTGTCCATTCATCTTCCGATTGTTTAAATAACGGAAGAATAAAACTATATTCGCTAAAGATTCTTTCTTGTTCTTTCAATTGTGCGAGCGCGACGGTCAACTCTTGGGGCAACTCCGGTAAACCTTGGATAATTTTTGCATTGATATTGACGCTGCTTAAATCCCAGGCATAACGTTCCGCATCCGCATAAGGTTCGAGCACGCCGTCATTCCATATAGCCAAATACAGCGTCAACGAATCTTCCGACAGGCGTGTCGGGATATGATCCTCTTCATCCCAGGCTTGATCACTGAGGCTATATCCTTGTTTCAGTTTCAAGGCGTTCATATTGGCCATACTGACTTTCGACCAGTGCTCGCCCTCAGCCTCATTGGATACCTTGACCAATGCCTCCGGAATGTCGTCACCGTCTTCCCGGTAGACCGTTTCAATCAATTCCCTTGCATCCTCAGGCATACACCAAGATTGCTTACGGGCCAACAATTTTGCAGTACGCCATAATTGCCCGGTGTGCGGATAAATGCCATTCGCCTTCGGAAAATAATCCTTGAACCAATTTTCAGTCGGCGCCGATTCGGTTGATGGCGAATAGACGTACAATACGGGCGGCTTTCGATGCGGACCATCTTGGTCAGGTTTTTTAATCGGATTACCCAAGCCATCCCTGACATGACGATGTAACCGCCCCGCCCTTTGTATCAATAAATCGATCGGCGCCAAATCGCTGATCATGACATCGAAATCCAGGTCTAAAGATTGTTCGACTACTTGCGTCGCAATCACCAGTTTTCCCTGACGCTGTTCAGCAACGGAATTCTTATCGAAAAAACTTAACACCTGATCTTCAACGGCCTTTCTATCCTGCATCGTAAAACGGCTGTGAAACAAAAACAGCTTGTCGTTCTCGACCCAGTCCACTTTCTTTATTTCGGCATACGCCGAACGGGCGTCGAATACAGTATTCCTGACCCAGCAAACGCATTGGTTACTCAGCAAGGCCGTTTCGATCACGCGCTGCACATCTTTCAAGTCATGCAGCAACTCGACATTTACCCGGCGTTTGACTTCGGGCCGGGTATCCAGATACTGCTCGGCAACCCCATCGCTGCGAACATGAGTCATCAGCGGATAGTCGGAAAGACCGGTTTTATGCAACCCTTGTATCGAATAGCCGGCGCCCTGCTGAAAAACATTGACCAATTTCCGACGCATTTTTTGCGGCAAGGTCGCCGACATCAAGATGGCGCTGCCTCCCATAAATGCGTGAAATTGCAAAAGGGTTTTCAGCAACCCGTTCATATAGGCATCGTAGGCATGGACCTCATCGACGACCAAGACTTTGTTGGAAAGCCCCAACAAACGCAATGATTGATGACGCGCCGGCAAAATAGCCAACAGCGCCTGATCGACGGTGCCTATACCCACGTCCGCCAGTAAGGACTTTTTCCTGTGATCCGATAGCCAGCGCGAACACTGAGCCGACGCGGTATTGTCATTGGCTGTGTAAGAGAAATCCCGATTGCTATAATCGATAATCGATTTTTGAAACCGTTCCGATAAATGCCGTGCACTATGCGCCAAAACCAAGGATGTTTGTTCCCCTTCAGCAAAGAGATTGCCGTAACATTCAGCCATGCGCCCGTACATCGCATTGGCAGTCGCCATCGTCGGCAACGCGACAAAGACGCCTTCGGCCAATCCTCCAGCCATCAGTCGATGAGTCAACATCAGTGCGGCTTCGGTCTTACCGGCACCGGTCACATCCTCCAGGATAAATAGCTGCGGTTTGCGGTCGATGAGCATCGACTCGCTTTGTTTTTGCAGTGGCGTAGGTAATTTGATGAAAGAGAACAACGATGATAACGAACTGCTTGGGGCGCTATGTGCAGGCAATATACCCGCTTTGCTCACGACCTTCTCAGCCAGGGGAACCGCTCGATTTTTCCAATAATCGGATAGCGTTAAAGTTTCGTCATTGCAATATTGAAAGATATCGGCATCGGACCCCAACCAATCGCATAGTACAGCAAAACCAGCCAACAGCCAGCAGGCCGGTCGCTGTTTCTCCAGCCAATCATCATCGTCCAGATACTCAACTATCGCATCGATATCGGGCCTAAACAGTAATTCGGCAGCATTATAAAATTCAGAGGCACTTTCAAGATCGAAATCCCTGAAATAAGTGTTAACCGTGACATTCCGACCGCTTTGCGAACTCTTGGGCGGCAAGCCATGATGCCCGACAACCGCTTGAATCCAGTATTTGAGAATAAAAAGATATACATCGCTGTCCTCGGATACAGCGGATTGCAAATATTTGCGTATCCCGTTTTTATCGTCCCAGAGAATAAAACCGAGGCTGTCATGGCGCACGCCATAATGAGTTTTTGTAATCTCACCCCACCATAACCGTCGAATGTCGGCTTTGAGTTGCTGAAAGCTTTCCGAAAACTTACCGCCGTCATGTAACGCCAGCAAGGTGAGTATCCAAGGACAGACGATGTTTTCTGGCAGGCCGAACAATATCGAAAATTGTTTGCGTAGATAGGGATGCCGTTCCAGCATTACCGCCCCCACTGCTGCCACATCCAAGCAATGATACGGCAGCAAATGATACGAGCTGTAGTGCTTTTGCCGATATTGCCATTTTTCCATTCTGGCGACTGTTTCCAGGTCGGCTAACGTCACTACATTTGCTGGTTTTCGTAGTCTCGAAGCGATCTGTTTTTCAAACTCAACCACTATGGCTTCTTTGTCGATTCCTGAACAATATGCTTCTTTCAACGGCTCATCGGCCTTGCCCCAATAACGGAAATACAACGGCGTCATTATCGGTTTCCCCTCGTCTCTCCCTCTCTCTTTAGAGAGGGCTTTGTTCGATATGCCTTATTTTCCACAAGCGGTGCCTCATTTGGTGAGTTAGTCGCAAATTTCTTATTCATTCCGATACATCCGCTGCATGGCGTTTATCCGTTCCTTAACCGCCTCTTTCAGAAACGGCGGGTCGATCACTTTGACGTCGGGGCCGTACCTGAGGATGTCCA
>JBNLEI010000078.1:0-4967 GCA_050304855.1 Methylococcaceae bacterium | reverse complement strand
GAACGCCATCCAGTCCTTTGCTTACATCCGGATCGTGTAACCAAGCCAAGTAATCGTTAGTGATATGGTCGACGTTTAAGGGTTGGACCGTAATCCGGCCGACCTCCAGAGAGAAACTGAGACGTATATTTTTACAATCCTCTACAAGCAAACTTTCCTCACAGCACACAAAAGCAAAGGTTGGAATCAAAAGGGAGACGTTCAAGTTTTATCTCGCGCAAAGCGAGCTCCTCCAGCAATGCCAATGTTTCACCTGGCGCATTGGGATCGTTAACTTCGTCAAAAGCTATGACAGCGCCTTTTGGCATTCTCGGGACAATGACTTCAAGCGCAACTTGGGTGGGCGGATAAACGTCGAAATCCAAATGCATCAGAGCGACCAAACAATGTTTGTTATTCTCGAAATACTCAGGTATCGTTTGACAAGCATCGCCGGCCACCACTTCCAATTTTGGAATGTGGTTTAGTGGACGGTTCATTTCCTGAGCGATAACGGAAAGCGTCAATTCATCGTAAGACTGTTTCGAGCGGAAACTCTCCCACCGTTCGTTGTCCTCATACAGCCCGCCGCTATCCTCATCGCTCACGCTGACGAATCCTTGAAAAGAGTCGAAACCGATAATCCGCCGGTTATGATTGTACGGCTCGAGAATGGCGCTGAAGTGCAACCAACTGAACAGTCCCTGGCCCAAATTGACGCCACCTTCGATGACCGACCCTTGAATACCGACAACTTTTTTAAATATTTCATAACGATTCAGAAAATTAGCGACAACTTGCCGACGGGTGAAACGACTAAACGTATCGAATTTATCTTGTTCACTGAGCACGCTGGCTCGATAACTGTCCGCCAGGCGGCTTTCATAATTTTCACTCATCACTAAACCTCGACGGCATTCCAATGAATCACCGGTCGACGCGACAAAAACGCTCTGACCTTGGGAATAATTTCTTCGCTGTATCGCTGTGGAGTAAAAGGCGTGTATTGCAAATAACTTTGATCCGCAACGGACAAACCTTGCCCATCCATATCATCTATCCGGACCAGAATAATCCAACGGGCTTTTTTCTGACTCTCAAAAGCCGGAGACGAATGGAAAACCAGACGGTCCAACGCAATCAAATCGCCCTCCTTAGATTCCATACGCAAGGTTTCGGAAAAACGTTGCACCTGATCGTCCGGCAATGCAGCGTGGTAGACGCCGTATTCTTCATCAATGTTTTCTTCATGCACCACTGGCCCTAACTTCTGACTCCCCGGTTTGAACAAAACCGCATTGTCGGAATCGATGTCGTGCAAAGGCAGCCAGAAAGTGACACTTCTCTTCGACTTGAGCGTATTGATATCTTGATGGTATTTCTGAAAAAACAATTTCTCCCAAGGCAAATATAACTGCACCTTCAATTCACTCAACATCGGAAATTTGAATCCTGCCGATTGGGTGAACGTTTGAATAGCCGGCAAAGTAACGCACGAATGAAGTTCCGGAATGCGTTGAATAGCCTGATATAACAAGTTTCGAAATTGAGGCTCAGTAGTAACGATTTTCCAAAGAAGAGCGGATGTGTCGAAAGTAAAATCCCCTCGACGATGTTCGTCAGGGTTGATGCCTAATTCGTGACAAGCCATTTCCAGTAACTTATTAATTTGTTTTTTTATGACTTTTAACAAATCTATCGGAATACAGTGTTCCAAACGGCAAAAACCGTTTTTTTCAAAATACTGTCTTTCGGCACCGAACTCTTGCTGGCTGTTCATAGATAAAGTGATTTCTATCAAATCGTTAACAACTAAAGTATAGACTGTTTCTCAAGTACTTTACTGAAAATGAGAAGCCTCTGACGGGCCGAATTGATAAAGAATGTCCTACCGTTTTTTTTGAATTAAGAAATGATTTAACAGCAAACCGTCTAACCCGCTGTTCTCCAACACGTAGACAGCTTCCGCCGGAGTATTAACGATGGGGTGGCCGTGTAAGTTGAAACTGGTGTTAAGCAGCGAGCCACGCCCGGTGAGTTTTTCGAATGCTTCCAACAGAGCGTATAGCCCAGGATTAGCGGAACGGCTTAGTATTTGGGGCCGGGCACTGGTATCGGCTGGATGACAAGCTGCAATCATGGCTTCGAAGCCCTCTGCAGTGGTTTCAAATCCCAGGGTCATATAGGGAGACTGCAGTCCCTTAGGGTTTTTTAAGTAAGTTTGTGCGCAACCGTCCAACAACACCGGCGCAAAAGGCATCCAAAAATCGCGGTTTTTCACCATGCGATTGATAGTTTCCTTGACCCGCAAATTAGCCGGGTCTGCCAGAATGGAACGGTTTCCCAAAGCTCGTTGACCGAACTCCATGCGCCCGACGCAACGAGCCAGAACTTTTCCGGAAGCCAGCAAAGCCGCTACCTGATCGGTAGTTGGATCATTCACTACGGCACAATACTCGGACGACAATGACGACAATGCCTCCGCTTCCTGTTCCCGGCTGGCTTCCGGACCCAAATATAAATCGGGGATCGGTCGCAACGCTGCCGCGTTCCAACCGATTTCCAGTTTCTCTGCGCAGCACAAGGCGCTGCTGATGGCTAGGGACTCATCACCGGCCGAACCGCCAACGAAGATGTCCTGTACGTTTTCCAACTTGGCGATTTCGCCCATAGCCTTGATGTTCATGGCCACACCACCGGAGAGCACGATTTTACCGATACCGTATTGGCGAATGGCGTTATCCACCCACCGACACAGCAAGTCCTCCACCCATTTTTGTAATCCCCAGGCGATACTATCAAAGCGCAACCCTTCCAAACGTTCCTTGAACCAGTAATAGCTATCGCTGGGTTTAATCCGCCAGCAAAACTCCACGCCTTCGACATCAAGCGTTTGACTGAATACCTCGTAGGCCCGCAGTGCATATGACTCCTTACCATAGGGCGCTAGCCCCATGACCTTGTATTCGTGCTCATTAGGCTTCATGCCCAACAGCAGGGTCATGTAACGATAGATGCGAGCGATATTACACGTGTTGGTCGCATAGACTCTTCGATAACGGCCTTCGGCATCAAAAATACCAATGCTGGCATTCAGGCCGTCACCGTGACCGTCCACCGTGAAAGCCAAAATCGGCTCGCCGCGAAACGGCGAAGCATAGTAAGAATAATAGGCGTGCGCTGTGTGGTGTTCGATCCGCTCGGCCTTCTGTTCCGGCAATCCCAAATAGGCGGCCAATATCGATGCGCGGTCTTGTCCGTAACGACTGGGATCCGCGCCATGCCAATACGTTTGCGGATATTGTTCAAAGTCGGCTTTTTTACCGAACACCTGAAAGAAATCGCGAGATTGCCCCTCCAACAATATCGGACGCCAATATTCGCGCTGTTCGCGTAAGTAATCGTCAATGTGCCAGCGCCCTGCACGCATTAATTGACGATAGTAGTCTTGTTCCAACGATGCGACGACCGCCTTATCCAGTTCTCCGGCACTAATACCGCCCTGGGATAAACAAAATTCAATTGCCCGGCTTGGGAACGCATCGTCGTTCTTGACGCGACTGAAGCGTTCTTCATGGGTTGCGGCGACGATAGCACCATTTTGATAAAGAGCGGCGCTGGAACAAATTCCCCAGTAAACAGACAAAATATTCATAATTTTCCTTTCGCTTCCCGCAACTGTTCCAGCCGAGACCCGATCCCCAAACATTGCAAAAGCTGTTCGAGTATTTCCGCAGGCATCCGACTACCGTCGTTGACCAAGACCACGTCTGGCCGATCAGGTTCTTCTATGGGCGCATTGATGCCCATAACATTGTCAATTTCCCCGCGCAATGCCCGGCTATAGAGGTTTTTCTGGTCGCGTTGAATCAACACTTCGATAGGCGCCTTCAAGTATATCTCTTGGTAATGGGCGATATTTAGCCGATTCCATGCGCGTATTTCATGAAACATGGAGATGGTCGAACACACCACGTCGACCCCCTGCTCCGCCAACATCCGGCACAACCTCGAATAACGCCGGGCCAGCTGCAGTCTCTCTTCCGAGGTATGGCCGTGATCTCCGCCGAAAACTTCCCGCAGCATATCGCCATCCAAATGCACGACGTTGGACTTGTACGACTGTAAATGACGGTACAACAAAATACCCAAGGTCGTTTTACCGGCTCCGGCCAAGCCGGTAATCCAATAAACAGTGCCGCTATTCATTGCGTCTCGAACAAGCGGCCGCCGTTTATTTCAGCGAGCTCCTGGTAAACCGCCAAGTCGTTTTGGTTGTCCACTTCGTACCAGCGATCGGTAATCGCGACGGTCGCTATGGCCACGTTCTCTTCTAATAAGGCCGAGAGCAAAGTCGTCATATCCAATTTTGCCACCCGTTCCGGCCCCAAGCCGTGCAAATAGGTTTTCACACGACGCCAACCCTGCGGGGTAAATTTCAGCAACCCCATATACTGACCTTGGATTTCCCCTGCATCAGACGCCCTTGCGCCGATTTCCATTAATAGGCCACGGTCATCAATTTTGAAGGTCTCCGCGTCTTCCAGCGGTTCCGCGAAGCGTCGTTGCCACAATTCAAACCATTGGGGATCGTAGGCGATAGCCAGCTCCGCATCACCACACTGAGCCAAACGCTTCGCATCGACTGCGGCATAAACGATATCGGCGTAGCTGACCAGACAGTCGTCAGTATCCAGCCATGCATCGGCACACAGCAAAGTACTAACCATATTGGTATTAGCCCAGTCGGTATTATGAAAATAGGCAACCGGGTAATCGAAAGTATCGGCCAGATAGCCGGTAACGATACCCACCTGCTCCATATCCGCCCGCACCAACGCTTCGATCTGCCACTCGATCAATGGTTTACCCAGTAATTGCGTTTTGCATTTGGGTTGGCCGGAGGTCGCATCTCCCATTCGTGATCCTCGCCCTGCCGCCAAAATAATGCCTTTCACCATCTGCCTCCGAAGACTGTTTTGATCAAT
>JBNLEI010000077.1:0-11171 GCA_050304855.1 Methylococcaceae bacterium | reverse complement strand
AAATGTTGCCATTTGCTTAAGGGTGGCTCGATTGCCAACCGTCGAGTCACTAGATAACTTCCGATCGCTAGCAGAACCATTACTCCCCAGGTATAAGCCAAGGTAGCGTTAATTTTGAAAATTCCGTGTTGCCATAAAATAATTTGATCCGAATCCAACACCATTGATCTCACCTTTTCAGTTCAAGCCGCCGGGATAGAATCAAACGACCGGCTATAAAACCGAGCAAACAGAATACAGCGAACTGCCAACCATGTAGCACAACCGGATAAAAGCCGGCCGCGACCAACAGGTTGCGGCTGATAAAGCTTCCCATCATCCACAGCGCCTGCTTGTTAATCGACGGTAAACGTTTCACAGTCAGCCATAGCCCTCCGAAATAAAACAAGCCCAATACGATCCCCCACAGCGTAACAGCGCTATATAATAAAAGCGGTTCATTCATCGCGGCTTTCCTCGCCGATCCAGCGCCAAGCATTGAAACAACCGAGCGCCACACCGGCAAACATCAAGGTCAACGTCCATGAAACCGGTCCGGGCCAGCGTTTATCGATCCACAAGCCCAAAGCAATACCGGCCAATGTGGGAATGGCCACCGACCATCCGATCAAGCCGAACATTCCCAAGCCGAACCAGACGCTATGTCGTTGGTTTTTGCGAGCTTTAAGTTTCCGCTGAGCCTGCTCGGAGACCGATTTAGTCAATTCTTCACCGTTCGTTTTCTGTTTTTCATTCATAGCCGATATGAACCATTGAACCGGATTAAACCTTCATAACAAAATTCGCCGGGTCATTTGTCAAACGAGGTATTCAATCATTGAAATTTATCCCTCATTTCGGTAAAACGCCTAACCACTCCGGCCTCCAATCTCGCCAAGGCGCTTCGAGCCATGCGTTCGCTTTCATCCAATTGCCGAAAACGTTGATCAACCGTTTCTTTCAAAGTTTCCAACGCTTCCCCCTTGACTGCGTGGTACGCGGAGATCAATACTTCGTCGCCGCATTTAACCAGAACACCTTCATCCACAGCGACAAAAACCTCGCTCCCGCTTTCATCAATGAACTGTAACAGGCCCGGAGCCAATGCGGAAACGAAATCGACGTGGCGCGGCTCCAAGCAAAAAGAACCGTTGATGCCTCGAGCGATGATTTTCTGCGCCTGTTCATCGATCAGCACATGACTCGGAAGCAGGATTTTCAGTCTCATGGCTGCGCCTCCCGAATACTACCGATCATGTATAACGCCTGCTCTGGAATTTGTGCAAACTCGTCGCCTAGAATTCGTTCACAACCGTCAAGCGTATCCTTTAAACTGACCGATTGTCCTTTGCGACCGGTAAAATGTTCGGTAGTGGCAAAGGGTTGGGTCAGGAACCGCTCCAGCCGACGCGCCCTGTTGACGGTGGCACGATCGTTTTCACTGAGCTCCTCCAGCCCCAACATCGCGATAATGTCCTGCAATTCGTCATACTCGGCCAAAACCCGCCGTACTTCCGTTGCAATCGCATAATGGCGCTCACCGACGACTGAGGCATTCAGCATCTTGGAACGTGAACCCAACGGATCAACCGCAGGATAAAACCCCTGACTGGCGCGCTTGCGCGACAACACAACCGAGGCGGAAAGATGTCCAAAAACGTGGGCAGCGGCCGGATCGGTAAAATCGTCGGCCGGAACATAAACAGCCTGAATCGAGGTCATACTGCCACTGGCGGAATTGCAAATACGTTCCTCCAGCTCTGCCAATTCCGTCGCCAGCGTCGGCTGATAACCGACTCGCGAAGGAATTCTTCCCATCAGGCCCGATACTTCCGAGCCTGCCTGGATAAAACGGAATATATTATCGATCAGTAATAATACGTCGCGGCGACTCTCGTCTCGAAAGTATTCAGCGACCGACAAAGCTGCATGACCAACTCTGAAGCGCACGCCGGGCGGCTCATTCATTTGTCCGAAGACCAATACCGAGTCCTTCAGAACATCGGCTTCATCCATGGTACGATAAAGTTCTTCCGCTTCCCGACAGCGTTCGCCGATTCCGCAAAACACACTGATACCGCGATAATGACCGACCATATTGTGAATCAACTCGGTAATCACCACCGTTTTACCGACTCCGGCGCCGCCGAACAGTCCGGCTTTCCCTCCCCGTTCCAACGGTGCCAACAAATCAATGATTTTAATCCCGGTTTCGAACACCTCTGAGTGGATACTTCGCTGACTCAATTGAAGCGGTTCACGATGCAACGGTCTTGTTTCGCGAACCTCAAGCGGCGCCTTGCCGTCTATGGCTTTACCGAAAACATTGATCATTCGTCCCAATACTTCATCTCCAACCGGAACAGCGAGAAAAGCGCCTGAGTTATATACCCGCGCCCCTCGCTCCAATCCTTCGGTGGAATGAAAGGCAATGCAGCGCACGTCAGACTCATTTATATAGGCAGAAACTTCCAACACAATCTCTTGTTCAGGACCGGTCCTCAGCATCTGATTGATTTCGGGAAGCGTGCCTGAAAACGAGACATCGACGACACTGCCTCTGACGGATTTGACGCTACCGCAGGCGGTAGTCGCTGAGTCGGCGCCGGAATCGGGCTCGATCGTTTTATGAAGGGGCATAACTACCATTTGACTGATATTCTCTGAACGATGCTAACACAACCGTCAGCTATTACGACATCGTTGACATACAATACACTATGAGTCGATCAAGTGCCTTCACGCCACGACGACAGATAACGTTGCTGCTCGTCGGTCAGGTCGTCTATTTCAATCCTCATCGCCGCCAGTTTCATTGCCGCAACCTGTCGGTCTAATTCAGCAGGCACCGGATGAACGGCATTGTTTAACGCCGCGCCCTGCTGCCATAAATAAGCGATACTTAAGGCCTGATTAGCGAAACTCATATCCATAACTGTTGCCGGGTGACCTTCCGCCGCAGCCAGGTTGACCAATCGGCCTTCGGCCAATAAGCGAATCACGCGCCCATCTTTAAGCCGATAGGATTCGACGCTACTGCGCGGACGCCGCTTATCGACAGACATTGCTTCCAGCGCCGGAATATTGATCTCAACATTGAAATGACCGGAATTGGCAATTACGCAACCGTCTTTCATCACTTCCAAGTGGGGTCGATCCAGTACATGCTTATCACCGGTAGCGGTTACTATGAAATCGGAACAGGCAGCTGCTTCAACCAAGGGCATCACGCGAAAGCCGTCCATTGCGGCCTCCAGCGCGCGCAACGGCTCGACTTCGGTGACTATGACATGAGCACCATGGCCTTTGGCTCGCATGGCAATACCGCGGCCGCACCAGCCGTAGCCAGCGACGGTAAAGGTTTTGCCAGCCAATAGGATATTGGTAGCTCGGATGATGCCGTCCAGCGTGCTTTGCCCTGTACCATAGCGATTATCGAATAAATGTTTGGTCATCGCATCATTGACCGCGATCACTGGAAATTTAAGCGCGTTATCCGCCGCCATCGCCCGCAAACGAATTACTCCGGTCGTGGTCTCTTCGCTACCGCCAACGATATCGGCCAACAAATCGGTACGATTTTTATGTAGTTCGCTGACCAGGTCGGCACCGTCGTCCATTGTCAATTGAGGCCTCTGCTCCAATACCCTGGCGATATGTCGATAATAAGTGTCGCCGTCTTCGCCTCGAATAGCAAACGTGGGAATTTCATAATGCATTACCAGTGAAGCCGCCACATCGTCCTGGGTACTGAGCGGATTGCTGGCGCATAACGCCAAATCCGCGCCGCCCGCCTTCAATAGGCGCGCCAAATTGGCCGTTTCCGTGGTAATGTGCAAACAACCGCTGATACGTGCGCCTTCTAATGGTTTTTCTCGAGTAAAACGTTGCAATAATTGCTGCAATACCGGCATTTCAGTGAATGCCCATTCTATGCGCTCGCGTCCCTGTTCCGCCAAACTCAGTTCTTTGACATCGTACACAAAATTGCTCATCGGCACAGCTCCGTTATTCATATAAGGTTGGCGGGCCGCCTTTACCCTGATCATGTTTACCGGTCAGCGGTACGAAACTGACTCCCAATACGACTTTGGTTTTAACACCGCCGTCGGCCATTTTCATCACTACTCTCAATTCCTGATAGCTATAGGGGATACCCACTGGTATCACGAGCCTAGCCCCAGGCTTCAATTGCTCAATCAACGGCTGGGGAATATTCGGCGCTGCAGCGGTTACGATAATACCGTCATAGGGAGCGAATTCCGGCCAACCAAAATAGCCGTCGCCCGCCCGTAAATGAATATTGTCATAGCCGAGTTTGCTAAACCGCTCGCCCGCTTTATTAGAGAGCGTTTCAATAATTTCAACGCTATACACCTGTTGCACCAAACGGGATAAAATCGCTGCCTGATAGCCGGAGCCGGTTCCGATTTCCAGAATTCGGTGCGTCGATTCAGTCTCTAATAAATCGCTCATCAGAGCAACGATATAAGGTTGGGAAATGGTTTGCCCGAATCCGATAGGCACTGGGCCGTTGTCGTAAGCGCAGCTATGCAAATCTCGGGGAATGAATTCATGCCTAGGTACTTTTTTCATTGCACCCAAAACTCTGGGGTCCAATGCGTCTTTACCGATGTCTTTACGGGTTAATCTAACCTCCATGTCAATATCCTGCATCATGCGTTGAACACCATTCATGCATCATCTCCTTAGTGGGAGGCCATGGACCCGGGGCCAATTAATAAGGTCCTGATTGACTATCGATGTCCATGATTCCAACATAACAGCCACCATTTATCAATCTGCAGCTTCACTATTTCACAGGAAAATCCAGTGACTAATACCCCCCTTTTACATCAGGCAACAGGAGAGAATTCGATGAAAGCGATGATCTTAAAAAAACTTTGTAACCTCAAGGAAAATCACTCCCCGCTTGAACTGGCTGAAGTCGCGAAGCCCGTACCGGGAGAGAACGAAATTTTGATTAAAGTCTCCGCTTGTGGCGTCTGCCACACCGAACTTGATGAAATCGAAGGCAGGACACCGCCACCGCATTTGCCGATCATACCGGGGCACCAAGTCGTCGGTCGAGTCGAAGCGCTGGGCAATCAATGCGACATCTTTCAAATCGGAGATCGAGTTGGCGTCGCCTGGATTTATTCCGCCTGCGGCCGATGCAAATTCTGCCTAACGGACAGAGAAAACTTATGCGAATCTTTTACGGCGACGGGGCGTGATAGCAACGGCGGTTATGCCGAATTTATGACCGTCAACGAGCATTTCGCCTATCTCATTCCGAGTTTTTTTTCCGACCAGGCTGCTGCCCCATTGTTGTGTGCCGGAGCTATCGGTTATCGTTCTTTGCGTTTAACCGGTATCAGCAATCGCCAGCGACTCGGACTGACGGGTTTCGGCGCATCCGGCCATATTGTTCTAAAGATGGCGAAACACCGCTATCCGAATAGCGATATCTATGTTTTCGCTCGTAACCCGGAAGAAAGAAAATTTGCTCTGGAGTTGGGAGCCGTGTGGACAGGCGACAGCAACGACAAAGCCCCTCATAAGCTGGATGCGATCATTGACACGACACCGGCCTGGAAGCCGTTTGTCGAAGCCCTGAATAACTTGGATGCAGGCGGCCGATTGGTGATCAATGCCATCCGCAAAGAAAACGATATTGAGAACTTACTGAATCTGGATTATCCGCGGCATCTTTGGCAGGAAAAAGAAATCAAAAGCGTCGCCAATATAACCCGTCAAGACGTGATTGAATTTCTGAACCTAGCTGCTGAAATAAAACTAAAACCTGAAATTCAAGCATTCAAACTGGAACAGGCTAACGAAGTTTTGCTTGAGCTTAAAAACGGGAAAATACGCGGCGCTAAAGTCTTAAAAATTGCTTGAGTTCAAACGCAAAATGTCATTTTTTTCGAGATCGATCATTTCAATGTCGATTGACTTACTACGAATCAGGGAAATCCCTTAATCTCTTTTAACTAAATAACATAGTTTAATTTTTAAATTAAAGAGACTTATAATATTATACATATATCTAATTGAAAATAAAGCATTAGAATATAAGGGTATAAAAATTGCTTAAATTAATAAATAGCTAAATCTAGCTTGTTTTAAAGCTGTTTTTTCTCACAATTCTATGAAGGTGCAGATTATGTCCCTAATATTCAGACAGATAGCTGTCGTTTCGGTTGCTTTTGGCGTTACTCTGTCAGCGGATGCTTCAACTGCATGGGAAGGCAATGCCTTTTATCCGGGACATCCGGTAACCTCCGTTTTCGGCAGCTACGACTTTGGATCAGGCATTGCACTGATTAAACCGGAGGGAGCGCCGGCCGGAGGAGTCGGCTTCTCCGGATATTTTCAGACGATCGTAGACGGGCATTTCTTGGCGGGAACGGGAGTTAATGTCCCCAACCTGAATATTAGCGGCCAGGATATTTCAGGCGTTAATGATTTTGAATTAACCCTGAGCGCAAAATTCAACGGCGTTTATACTAGCGTCAGCACCACCAGTATCAATTTCGAAATTAATAGCGGGAACGCCTATTTATTTTTTGACGACACCCCGGATTATAGCTTCAGCGCCGACACCGGATTCAGTGACGGCAACACTCTGATCAGCGGCATAATCCGCGGCGGCGTAGGTTCCATTCTTTTTCCGGATACCCTTGGAATCGGTGTTCAACAATTGGATCTGGCTCTTTCCGATGCTCCGGCTTTCTATGATAAAACGGTTTACGAACCAGACACCATCATAGGCGCTAGCGCCTTATTTTCCATCAAATCAAAAACCCCTCTCAATTCAACTCCGGTAATCGATATGGTTGCAAACGGTTCAAATAGTGTGGGGGGAGCGGACGCAGCGGGAGGAATTCTGTTTCAGGCTGACGGCTCTCTCGAAATAATTGCCGACCCCTTACCTGCTGCAGTCCCCCTCCCTGCAGCGGTTTGGTTATTCGGAAGCTCTTTGATAGGTTTGTTAGCGCTTGGAAACAGAAGACACACATCTTGATTGACATGCCCCACCATTAGGCGGGGCAGAATTTTAGGCGACGTGATCAAGCGCATTAACGGCAATTTTCAACAATGCCTCTGCCTCTTCAAGCCCGTTGAAAAGAGAATCTTGTAAGGCCTCGAAATTAGCGGAATATTCGGCTACGGCAACTTTGGCTTCGACGGCTATTTCGCTCGGTGTTTTAACCTGATTGTAAATATCACTTTTGATTTTCTCGGCAAGTTGTCTGGCTCGCTCCTGAGACGCCCCGGGTAATGCCAATAAAAACTCCTCGCTATCCATTCTCGCGGCGATATCCACGCCGATACGGATATCCTGTTTCATCGCATCCACCACCTTCATCAAAGTAGTGTCCATTTCATGGTCCATCAAGGCATGTTTGACTTTAAAATCGCGTAAACTGACATAAAGCAAAGAAAAAGGCAATCCGCTACGCCTGGAATTCTCGACTTTTTCCTGCAGCCGCTGCATCATGCTATCTCGGCATAACAGGCGCGTTAACGGATCAACCACTTCACTTTCTTTGGCCAAGGCCAACTGGGCTTCCAACCTTAACACATTGATAATTCCCAATGAGCAGGCCAGTAATACACCCAAAATCCAACTGAAATACCACATGGCTACCTCCTAATAAAGCTTATGATCGTTGTTGCGTATATATTCGACGGTAATTTTGCCGCGCAATACACGAAAAACCCAACTGGTATATATCACTATCAGCGGCAGGAAAATAACCGTAACCCAAAACATCAAATTCAATGTCGCATGACTGGAACTGGAATCCCAAACCGTCAACGAGCTATTGAGCGACATATTGGAAGGTATCAGGAACGGGAACATCGACACGCCGGCAGTCAGAATAATTGCAGCAACGGTCAGTGAACTGCAGATGAAGGCCAAACCCGGGCGATCGAATCGGGACAACGCAACGGTTAACAATCCGGTTACGAAAGCCGTTATCGGAATCGACCAAAGCGCCGGAACGTGCCCATAATTATCCATCCACAACCCTTCAGCGCGCTTCACGAACTTGGCCAAAGGGTTGGATGGAGCATTAGGAAAAATTTCCGATGTGATGTGGTAGCCTTCAAGATGGGTAATCCATAATCCTCCAAGCCCAAACAAAATCAGAACCAATAACGCCGAAATCAATATTACCGGCTTGGTTCGCTGATAAATCTCGGCTTCGGTTCTTAACTGCAAATAGACCGCGCCATGCATCAAAAACATTGCCACACTTATTGCTCCAGCCAATAAAGCAAAAGGATTAAGCAAACCGATCAAACTGCCTAAATAAAAAATGCGCATGTCGCTATCCAAATGAAACGGTATGCCTTTAAGCAGATTGCCGAAACCCACGCCCATAATCAAAGCCGGAACCAAGCCGCCCACAAAAAGCGCCTTATCCCAGTTCTCCCGCCATTTCGTATCAGGCAGTTTACTGCGATAATCAAACCCTAACGGTCGTAGAAACAAAGCAACCAAAGTCGCGAACAAAGCGAAATACATTCCGGAAAAAGATACCGCGTAAGCCATCGGCCAAGCGGCAAACAATGCCCCGCCGGCCGTAACAAACCAAACTTGGTTGCCTTCCCAAGTCGGTCCCACCGAGTTAATTATGACTCTGCGCTCGTCATCGTTTTTTCCCAGATACGGCAACAACATCGCAACACCCAAATCAAAGCCGTCAGTCACAGCAAAACCAATCAACAATGCACCTAAAAAAGCCCACCAAATAATCCTCAGGGTTTCGTAATCGAAAATCATTGTGCTCCCTCCTCTGCAACTTCAAAATGATAACGCCCGGTATGCAAACTGCTAGGGCCGCGTTTGATAAACTTCATCATCAGAAATAACTCGATCACCAGAAAGATCGTGTAAGCAATGAAATAGCCCAACAGACTGATGATCAAATCCCATTCGCTTAACGATGAGGCACTGAGAAAAGTCGGCAAAACTTCAGCGATCGTCCAGGGTTGTCGACCAAACTCAGCAACGAACCATCCCATTTCGCACGCAATCCAGGGAAGAGGTATCATGTACAAACTGGCTTTTAACAACCACTCCTGGCGACATTTTCGGATCGAACTAGCGATAAAAGCCAAAGCGAAAATCACCAGCATGACAAACCCGCAAGCGACCATGATGCGGAAAGTCCAAAACAACGGCGCCACTTGAGGAATACTGGATTGTGCAGCCATTTCAATTTGCTCTTCGGTTGCATCGACAACCTTTTCATTCCAGCGTTTTATCAATAACCCATACCCCAGGTCCCCTTTGACCTGTTCGAAATCCGCCAATAATTCGGGTTCGCGCTTGTTGTCCCTTAAATCCTGCAGTAATGCGTAAGCTTTCATACCATTGCGGACACGCTCACGGTTTTTTTCCAAAATATCGCCGAGCCCAATGATCGGTTCATCAATGGAACGAGTTCCGATCAACCCCAACACCCAGGGAATTTTAATAGCGTAATCGGTTTTCATAGCGTCCTGATCAGGCCAACCGATCACAGTAAAAGACGCGGGAGGTTCCTCGGTATGCCACTCAGCTTCGATAGCCGCCAATTTAGCTTTCTGAACTTCACCGTCGGTATAACCGCTTTCATCACCCAACACGATAACCGATAGAGCCGCAGCCAAACCGAAACCCGCTGCAATGGTATAAGAGCGCTGGGAAAAAGCCGCATCTCGACCTTTCAACATATACCAAGCACTGATACCGAGTACAAAAGCCGAAGCCGTCGTATAACCGGCGGCAACCGTATGAACGAACTTGACCTGCGCAGCGGGATTGAAAATCAGGTCACCGAAACTCTCCACTTCCATACGCATGGTTTCGTAGTTGAACTCAGCACCAACCGGATTTTGCATCCAACCGTTGGCAACCAGAATCCACAGCGCCGACAAATTCGTACCCAGCGCCACCAACCAAGTAATCACCAAATGCTGGCCTTTGCTCAGACGATCCCAACCAAAGAAAAACAACCCCACAAATGTCGATTCCATGAAAAAGGCCATCAACCCTTCAATCGCCAGCGGTGCTCCGAAAATGTCGCCAACATAGTGAGAGAAATATGACCAATTCATGCCGAACTGGAACTCCATGGTCAAACCCGTTGCAACCCCTAGCGCAAAATTAATACCGAACAATTTTCCCCAGAACTGCGTCATGTCCTTATATATTTCCCGACCGGTCATAACGTAGGTGGATTCCATAATGGCCAACAGAAAAGACAGGCCCAGCGTTAATGGTACAAACAGAAAATGGTACATGGAGGTGATGGCAAACTGCCATCGCGATAACTCGACCACACCTTCTGAAATCATATTCCGCTCCTCAGGCTCATTTATTAAAAGACGTAAATATAGCCTTTTAACGCTACGATTACAAATATTAGAGTTTAATTATATATAAAATCGAAAGGCGCCCAGCCGTTATCGGAGGTCCTGCCTAATATCTTATGGGAATAACGTAATATGCTGGTCAGCAGATGCGGGTAGAAGGAAAAACACACCGAAAACAGCTGCCGCGGCCTAATTCGCTTTTGATTTCCAGTTTAGCGTCGTGCCTGACTAGGACATGCTTGACGATAGCCAGCCCCAAGCCGGTACCGCTAATCTTGTGCTTGCGATTAACATTGGCGCGATAAAAACGTTCCGTAATACGCGGAATATCGCTACTGGAAATTCCTTCTCCCTGATCTTCGACTTCGAAACAGGCTCCGCCGTCCGCCATCATGTTCCATCTAACCCTAACGACCGAATCGTCCGGCGAATATTTCAACGCATTAATCATCAAATTACTGAAAGCGCTGCGCAATTCCTGCGGATCGCCTTTGATATTTTTATCGGTTCCGAACACTAGCTCAATACGTCTTGCCGAACTCTCAATAATATCGCCCTCATGGCAGATTTGACTAAGTAAATGAGGGATATTAACGCATTCGACATGTTTCTCCCGTGTTTCCAGCCGCGTTAGCAACAGCAAATCATCCACCAGAAACTGCATTCGTTCGGTTTGTTCATACATGTTTTGGAATGATCGACTATAAGGAGACTGTCCGCTATCCATTTCACGCATGGTTTCCAAGTATCCTTTTAGAACGGTTAGTGGCGTGCGCAGTTCATGGGAAACATTGGCGACGAAATCCCGACGTACG